>JBNKGN010000029.1:0-16935 GCA_050289845.1 Crocinitomicaceae bacterium
GTGCTTCCACGAAACATTGCGTGGCCATCACTTCTGGAATGTGCGATGCCTTCATCCAATCGAGCCAATCTTGCTCCACTGACGGATCGATGCTTACTGTAACATTATAAAGAATCATGGGACAAAGTTACGCAATCGTGCGCTAATATGGTGTGGCTACCTTGTGGATGTCAATCAATTGATACGCATCTCCCAAACTTCCTGTGACCATAAATTTGATGGTAGCCTTCGTCGTTTTCCCCAATCGTAGCGATGTATTGATGGATTCAAAGTAATTGTTGTCGGTATCACAAAAGTGAATTTTAAATGCGCGGGAAGGCTTTTCGTCCAGCTTACTTCCCAACGGTGGACTGAAAAGGGTTAATTCATTTCCCGTAATCGCTGTCAGTGCATCGCCGACATTCATTTTGAAAGTGACCATTTCACCCGCTTCTACGTACATCGAATGCACGGTTCCATAGGTTTTATCTTCTGCGATATAAACGATCACATCGTATTCCGATTCGTTCCGAAATTGTACGGTTTTCGCACCTGATTTCTGCAAAAGATCCTTAACCCCTACGTACCGCTCAAAATCCGTGGCATTGATACAGCTATCGATGATGTAATTTTCCTTGAGCGTTGCATCTCGATTCAAATCCGAGAAAAGCTGTTCCATCAAGGTGTTTTTAAATGGTTTACGCAAAGTCACTTGCTGTCCACGTGGCACAATAATTCCTGGATCAATTTCCTGGCCTTCCAGAAACGATTCTAGCTCGATAAGTGCAATCAGGGAATCAATTTCTTTGAGTTCCTTCTCATCAAAATCGTCCATTTTAGCACTGTCGTAGGCGCTGTAGACTTCTGCTTTATTGAAAGGCTCCCAAAACCACAGATATATCCCAAAACCAATCAATACAAGCATAAAGGTCCCGACGATTATGCGTCTCCAATGAATTGGCGATCGTGACGTTTCAAATTTTTTCACGCGCAACTCCCCTGCTGCAAGTTCTTTTCGCAACTGATTGAGTTTCCGAACATGTTCCTGATTCAGCGTGAGGCGCTCCAGTTGTTTGAGAATCCAATTCGCAAATCGTACGGTACATGCTGGGGTTCGCAGTGATTCCAAAATCACATCGACGTACTCCATTTTCAGGGCGTAAGAAGCTTTCGACAAATGATTGATCGAAGTGATAACAGCATCAGAACAAAGTGGTTTCACGCATTGAATCAATTCTTGCTCTGTACGCAGAACATCGAGATCTTGTAAGAGCGCCAAACGCTTTTGAATTTCCCGATACAATTGATGCTCTATCGTGACACGTGTATCCGCTTCCATCAACGGTAAAAAAGAAAAATACACGGATAATTGCTCGAGGTCCGTTGGAATTCCTTTGAGCAAAATAGGCGTGAGAAATGGAGATACGAACACCTGGTACGCTTTCGCTAAGGTATGCTTCAAATGTCCGTTCTTGTCCTCGAAAGCCCCTTGTATTTTTTGTTGAAGCAGCGTTGTTTCTAGAACACTATTTTGTGCGACCCATCCATGAAACACTATTCCTTCAGGCGTTTTTACAGAAGCAACAAACCTTTGAAAATCGAATGTATCGATTCCGTTGCGTTGGCAAATTTCACGTGCGTCTGGACTGTTAAGTTTTTCCAAAAATGCTCCATGCGCTTCTGCCGAAAGCAATTCCGACTCTTTCGCATAAAATGCTTTAAATACTTCTAATGGAATCCAGCGCGCCATCCTTCACCTTTTGGATAAAAATACCAAAATTACCGAGCGAATCACATGCTTCTATCGTAATTGATTGAGTGCCTCCTTGACTTCGTTGTCGTATTCGTTACTGACTTTAAAGCTTCCGTCTTGTTCCCACAATTGGCGGGCAATTTCAATTTTCAAAGCCCGTTTGATTCGTTGCAAACTGTGTCTCATCTCGGTATTGGAGCGCGGTACATCATATTCGTTCTCCGCATATATTGCCAGCGAATTGACCATTGCATCCGTCACCTGGAATGTCGCATTAAATTGTTCTGGTGATGCCCATTTGTTTCGTTTGTTTTGCACGTAATCAAACGCATACGCCGTAAGCGCCGAACTTACTTGCAAACGTGTGAAATACCAACTAGACCCTGTAGAATCGTATGGGACAAAAACGTCTGGCATGATTCCACCACCACCGTACACGGTTTTTCCTTTCGGAGTGGTAAACTTAAGCGAATCGTTGAACCAACTTGAGTCAATTTCGTACAATTCCCCATTGTCGATGCGTTCAGAAAAATCGTTGTGATATGCTTCGAAATCTTCGGTATACGGTTTTTGAATACATCTTCCCGTTGGCGTATAATAGCGTGCAATTGTCAATCGAACGTTGCTACCATCACGCAATAAATTGTCTTCTTGCACGAGGCCTTTTCCAAAGGAACGTCTTCCGACTACAGTTGCACGATCATTGTCTTGCAATGCCCCCGCCAAAATTTCCGCCGCCGATGCACTTCGAGAATTCACCAACACCACGACTTCCGTTTCTTTCAACATGCCACGCGAAGTTGATTTATAAACGCTTTTTTCTACGTGTTTTCCGCGTGTTTCCAAAATCGCGTAACCACTCCCGAGAAATTCATCTACGATATCGGTAGCTGAAGTCAAAATGCCTCCTGGATTTTCACGTAAATCAAGGATCAATTTCTTCATTCCCTGTAATTTCAATTTTGCCGCAGCACTTTGGAACTCCAACGCTGTATTGCGTGAAAACTGGTCAATGCGAATAAAGCCTATGCCGTCACGAATCATATAACTGGACGTTATCGAAGCCACGGGAATCGATCCACGGGTAATTTCTTTGGTGATTCGTTTGCCGTTTCGAAGTAAGACTACTTTTACGGGAGTTCCAGGCGCACCTTTGAGCATCCCCATAATTTTATCGCTTGAAATTTGCTTTCCTGCGATCACCGTCCCATCTACTTTAATAATACGGTCGCCGTCTTTTAATCCAGCCTCTTGAGAAGGAGAGTCGGGAAGCACATGTGTCACACAAACGGTATCACGTAAGACAAAAAATCGAATTCCTACACCGCCAAATTCGCCATTAATGCTTTCATTTAAACTTTTTAGATCTTCTGCTGAAATATAATTACTGTGTGGATCCAATCGGTTCAACATGTCGGAAATCGTCTCCTCGAAAAGCTTGTCAACGTCCACCGAGTCCACATAGCGCATGTTCACCAAATGCATAATGTCGCGCAACTTCTGATCGTGCGAGCCGCCGTACGAAAATTGTTCTTCGCTTGGTGCTGGATTCAAGCGTCCACCGATAAGCAAGCCAATAGCTACGGACACCGAAATAATCAGTGGGATTAAGTACGATCTATTCTTTTCCATCAAAAGGATTTTCTATTTGTTCAACTTGAACGCCAGCAAACTCTAAAAACTCGAGTCCGTTTTCGTCTTTGTATTTGTGCGTAAAAACCACACGGCTAATTCCAGCTTGCACTACTAATTTACTACAATCTTTACAAGGCGATAGCGTGAGGTATAAGGTCGCACCATGACAATTGTGTGTGGATTTCGCTACTTTCAAAATAGCATTTGCTTCCGCGTGTAATACGTACCATTGCGTGTTGCCCTGATCGTCTTCGCAGCAATTATCGAAACCGCTGGGTGTTCCGTTAAAGCCATCGGAGATAATCATGCCGTCTTTTACAATCAACGCTCCCACTTGCTTTCTATTACAATGGGAAAGTTCGGCCCAGGTATGAGCCATGCGCAAATAGGCTTTGTCGTAACGTAATTGTTTCTCTATTTCGTTCATCAAATGCATAAAGTCAAAAGTAGCAAATACTTTCGCCCCGTAGATTGATCCTGCACAAATCGCATCGATTTTGAAGGAATTTTAACGATTTAATGTGTCCCGTTGGTAAACTTGTAGCCGACCCCGCGTATTGAATGAAAAAAGAGGGGCTCTTTTGGGTTTTCTTCGAATAACTTTCGGAAGTGCAGAATAAAATTGTCGATCGTCCTTGTAGTAGGAAATTGATCTTTCCCCCAAATTCTGTCGAGAATTTCTGTACGTGAAATCACTTCGCCTTCTTTCGATTGGAAAAATTGCAACAACGCCACTTCTTTTTTGGAAAGGGTTACTACTTCATCGGAGACTGAATTGGTCACTTCGAAGGTTTTAAAATCGACATGGCACGTTCCAATTTTCATGTGATCTGCTTCCACGCTTGTCCCATTGGCATTTAACAGAATCGCCACGCGCAAGAGCAACTCTTCCAAATCAAATGGTTTGGGCAAGTAGTCATTTCCTCCTGCCTTTAATCCCTCGATACGATCGGCTGTTGTTCCTTTTGCCGACAAAAACAAGATCGGTACTTGTGAAGTTTTTCGGATGGTTCGACACAAATCAACACCGCTCACGTTGGGCAGCATGACGTCAAGCACGATTAAATCGTATGAAAAAGGACGTTTAAAGGCCTCATGTGCTTCTGCCCCATCGGCAATTACGTCTACCGCGTAATTTTCGAGCTCAAGGTTGAGTCGCACCATATCGGCGAGTGCCATTTCATCTTCTACCACACAAATCGAGTACATTTTCAAAACTTTCGACTAAAATTAGTGATTCCGAATGGAAAAATAGTGCGGATGGGTGCACTTGGCTATGACAGGCTCAGCCTGCGTGTTTCCATCAGATTCTACTATAGCGCAGAAGCAGCACAAGACTCTCGAAATTAACTCAAGGTGGTGAACTGGAACCTCACTTCGATTGCCAATAACATCCCCCTCCTTCGTCCTCCCCCTAGGGAGGAAATGCAATTAATTGTCGTAATGGAAATGTATCGCGGTCAAGGTGCAATGTAATAATCGACCAAATTCCAGACTTGATTGCTGTCTAACAACTCTTTACGAACGAGACCAACGTTTTCGCTGAAATAATGATTGGTTGGCTGATCTCCTTCCATATAGGTTTTGTTTTCAAACATTTGAATTGTTCGATTAAAAAATAATTCTCCAATTTCCATCGAATCCAAGTTTTGAAGAACAATAACTCTATTATTTGAGAATGAATTATTCGGATTACCATCATACTCTCCTACAATAGGTAAAAAAATGAAACATGTTGCCTCCGCTACAAAATCGCCAGGTTTATACTTAGATCTTCGAACCTTTTTACATCTTTCACAAATTATCCCATTGTCAACGCAGCTATTAGACGCAGCTCCGTTCACTGGCCAAAAATGATAATAATAATCCTGATAAGTACTGTAAACACGCACATCAAAATTATAATTGGAAGTATTTTCTACGGCTTCAGTTACATAAACAGAATCCCGCGCACCACTCGTCTCTTCTTCATACACCCACCAGGAACCTACTTTGAAGTAAAAGAAATGCTTCACGTTTTGGATGTCTTCGCAGTCTGCACCCGAAGAAGTACAATTATCGCACGGCACTTTGTCCTTCGTGCAGGCAGGAACCAACAAGAGAAGCAACAACAAGGGCGCGAAATAAATAATGCGTTTCATCTTTCTTTTGAACGGTGATTTACCCTGCAAGGAAAGAGAAATTGAGGACTTTTTCAAATTTATCGTCGTTGAAAACACGGTAATTGCGCATAAATGAGTAGAACTACTTGTTTTCGACAAGCTCAGTCGGCGTGTTTCTATCCGATTCTACTAAAGCGCAGACGCAGACTCTCGAGCTCAAGGTGCAATGTAATAATCGACCAAATTCCAGACTTGATTGCTGTCCAACAATTCTTTGCGAACGAGACCGACGTTTTCACTGAAGTAATGGTTGGTGGGTTGAGCTCCTTCCATATACGTGTTATCTTCAAACATCTTTACCGTTCTATTGTAGAATAATGAGCTATTTTGAAATGTATCCATAACTGTACTAACGTGAATGTAATTATTTTCAAAAGCAGAATTTGAATTATAATCCTTAGCTCCTAGAATTGGAAGAAAAATAAAACAAGTGGCTTCACCCACGAAGTCGCCTGGCTTATATTTTGATCTCTTGATTTGTACACACCTCTTACAAATTACCCCATTCGACGGGCAGCTAGAAGACACCGTCAATTGTGGCCAAAAATGATAATAGTAATCCTGATACGTACTGTAAACACGCACATCAAAATTGTAATTTGAGACATTTTCAATCGCTTCTGTCACATAAACAGAATCCCGCGCACCACTCGTCTCTTCTTCATACACCCACCAGGAACCTACTTTGAAGTAAAAGAAATGTTTTACATTTTGAACGTCTTCGCAATCGGCACCGTTACTTGGGCAGGTTGTACAAGCCACTTTATCCTTCTTGCAGGCAGGAACCAACAAGAGAAGCAACAACAAGGGCGCGAAATAAATAATGCGTTTCATCTTTCTTTAGAACGGTGATTTCTTTGCGCAAGGAAAGAGAAATTGGGGACTTTTTCAAATTTATCGTCGTTGAAAACACGGTAATTACGCGAAAATGAGTAGAAATATCCAATTTCCTACAATTAGGCTAAACCATGTTCAATTTATCTTCTTGATCCTTTTTTCTTGATAAAAAAGAATGAAAAAATCAAGGATTGCTTCAAGCCGTTCGGCGCTGAATTTTAAAGAAGTAAAACTAACGGACGAGTGGATGAACCATCCAAACGACAAGCGCCTCCGCTGTTTTACTAATCTTTAAAATTCAGCTCATTTCCTCACTTCGGAAGCAATCCGGGACTTCCACTTCGTATTTTGAACTTTTTTCTAGGATTTTGATTTTTTTCTCCCATTTACCCAGTAACAACAAGGGATACAGCGTTCTAATTAGCCAAATGCCAGGATATTAGGTAGAAATACTTGTATTCGACAAGCTCAGTCGGCGTGTTTCCATCCGATTCTACTACAGCGCAGACACAGACTCTCGTAGTCAAGTCAAGATAAACTGGAACCACACTTCGATTGCCAATAACATCCCCCTCCTTCATCCTCCCCCGAGGGAGGAAATGCGATTAATTGTCACTCGAAGGATTGAAAATTTGAAATTGAAGACTGGAAAAATGATAGAAATCACACCGTGATTACCAATACCCCTTCGTCCTTCTCCAATGAAGGAAAGATGTTACGTATGGATAAATATTGTTTCGTTCATAACTCTTAGGATTTTTTCGCAATTTTTCGAGAAAAACCAAATCATTTGGAGTACTTTTGCACTTTCAAATTTAAATCGTAATCGCAAGGAAATGAGCGAGAGAAAAGCCATCCAATCCGCACTAATTTCGGTATTCGACAAAGCGGGACTCGAACCAATTATTAAAGAACTTCACAAAAACGGAGTAACGTTGTATTCCACGGGAGGTACACAAGCGTTTATCGAATCTTTCGATATTCCAGTGGTGCGCGTGGAAGATTTAACATCCTATCCTTCCATTTTAGGTGGGCGTGTAAAAACCTTGCACCCGAAAGTGTTTGGTGGAATTTTAAATCGCCGTGATTTTGAAGACGATCAAACGCAAATTGCGGAGTACGATATTCCTTCAATCGACCTTGTGATTGTAGACTTATATCCGTTTGAAGATACCGTTGCTTCTGGCGCAGATCATGCAGCGATTATTGAGAAAATTGATATCGGCGGAATTTCTCTGATTCGTGCAGCAGCGAAAAACTACAAGGACGTTGTGATAATTCCTTCGAAAAACGAATATGCGCGATTCCTCGAAATTTTGGAAAACAACAACGGAACAACGAGCCTAGACGAACGCAAAGATTTTGCTCGTGATGCTTTCAATGTTTCTTCGCACTACGATACGCATATTTTTAATTATTTCAATCAGGGCGAAACAGAAACGTTCAAACAAAGTATTCAAACAAATCAAGTGTTGCGTTACGGAGAAAATCCGCACCAAAAAGGAATTTTCCATGGTGATATGGGCGCCTTGTTCGAAAAACTGAACGGAAAAGAACTTTCATACAATAACTTGTTGGATGTAGATGCAGCGGTTAATTTGATGGGAGAATTCAAAAATGACGGTCCGACGTTCGCGATTTTAAAGCACAACAACGCTTGTGGATTGGCGACGCGAAGTACGATTAAGCAAGCCTATTTGGATGCACTCGCAGGAGATCCAGTTAGTGCCTTCGGTGGAATTTTAATCAGTAACGTAACCATCGACGCTGATACCGCTAGCGAAATTAATTCCCTTTTCTGTGAAGTGGTGATTGCGCCAAATTACGACGCCGATGCGTTGGAACTATTGAAACAAAAACAAAACCGTATTGTTTTGCGTCAAAAAGAGGTAGCACTTCCACAACGTCAATTCCGATCTCTTTTGAATGGGGTTTTAGAGCAAGACAAGGATCTTATCATGGAAGATAATTCCCATTTGGAAACACGAACGAACGTTGCACCGACAGCATCCGAAATTGCCGATCTTTTGTTTGCCAATAAACTGGTAAAACATACCAAATCGAACACTATAGTTTTGGCGAAAAACGGGCAGCTTTTGGCGAGTGGAACAGGACAAACCTCACGTGTGGATGCCCTACGTCAGGCGATACACAAAGCACAGTCATTCGAATTTGATCTGCAAGGAGCTGTTATGGCTTCAGATGCATTCTTCCCATTTCCAGACTGTGTAGAAATTGCGGATCAAGCGGGAATTACTGCAGTGATTCAACCTGGTGGATCGATTAAAGATCAACTTTCAATTGATTACTGTAACGAGCACGAAATGGCAATGGTATTTACTGGAAACCGTCACTTTAAACATTAATCGAAACCTTTTGATAATTTTAGCGTACCAATAACGATTATTATAAGTATTTTACTGAAACTACGAAGCATAGCAGGGAGCACATGGGATTATTCAGCTTTTTAACGCAAGAAATTGCAATCGATTTGGGAACGGCCAACACACTAATCATTATGAATGATAAAGTAGTGGTGGATGAGCCTTCCATTGTAGCAAAAGACATTCAATCAGGAAAGGTCGTCGCCATCGGTAAGCGTGCCCAGCAAATGCATGGTAAAACACACAAATTAATCGAAACCATTCGCCCGCTTCGTGACGGTGTAATTGCCGATTTCCAGGCTGCGGAGCAAATGATTCGTGGATTCATCAAAATGATCGGAACGGGACGCAACTTGTTCAACCCTTCGTTGCGTATGGTTATCTGTATTCCTTCGGGAATTACAGAGGTAGAAAAACGCGCGGTACGTGACTCGGCAGAACACGCTGGAGCAAAAGAAGTCTATTTGATTCACGAACCAATGGCAGCTGCGATCGGGATTGGAATCGACGTGGAAGAACCAATGGGTAACATGATTATTGACATCGGTGGAGGAACCTCTGAAATTGCCGTAATCGCTCTTGGTGGAATCGTTTGTGACAAATCCATCCGCGTTGCAGGGGATGATTTCACGAAAGACATTGAAGAATATATGCGCCGTCAACACAACATTCTTGTGGGAGAGCGTACTGCAGAGGAAATTAAAATCAACGTGGGAGCCGCGCTTCCTGAATTAGACAATGCACCCGAGAATTACGCCGTTCAAGGACGTGATTTGATGACGGGAATTCCTAAAGAGATTATCATTTCGTACACCGAAGTTGCACATGCTTTGGACAAAACCATTTCCAAAATAGAAGAAGCGATCTTGAGTGCATTGGAGATGACACCACCGGAACTTTCTGCGGATATCTACAAAACCGGGATTTACTTAGCTGGTGGAGGATCGATGCTTCGTGGTTTGGACAAACGAATTTCTATGAAAACGAAATTGCCTGTGCATATCGCCGAGGATCCGTTAAGAGCCGTAGCACGTGGAACAAGTATCGCTTTGAAAAACATCGATCGCTTCCAATTCTTGATCCGTGACTAATGTATCAAATACGCCTCAGGGTAGAGACAAATAACATCGATCCCTTTGTCGATATCCTGCAAAAACGGTATTCTCCAAAATACAGCGAAAAATCAATAGACACTTATATTTTTTGCGCTGAGAAAGCGCGAATTTTGCCAAGTTCTGTAATGACGCTTCTCATTGTTTTTCGACAACAAGAAAACGTCCATTTAATTGATATCATTGGAACTGGCGGAGGACATGGAGCATTCGGTAACGATATGGGGACAGAAGCTTCCCAAACACGGAAAATTGCCAACCTCTTTGTAGACTATTGTAATGGCAATGGTATAAAAGGAGCAAAAGAAATGGAATCCTAGACCTGATTCAACACCTGAAATGGAGGATTGAAAATCAAAAAAATCAATTCCAACTCCGAGTTACTTCACAATGAACATTTTTCTTTTAACAAAGAACGTTAAGAGCGATTCACACGGTACTTCTATTTCGTATTTTTGTGTATGCGTAATTTTCTCGCCTTTATTCGGCAGTTTCGTGTGATTTTGTTCTTCGTACTCCTTCAAGGATTAGCGTTCACGTGGTATTTTAGGTCTCTAGAGTACCCGCGCTCGCAATACTTAACGACGGCCAATACAGCCACGGGCAAATTTTACGAAACAACTGCATCCATTACGCAATACCTCAACCTTCGACAAAACAACCATTGGTTACAGAAAGAAAATGCCCGCTTACATGCAAGAGAAGTAAAAAGCTTATTGCGACTTGATAATGGCCTTGTGAAAGTCAATGAC
Source organism: Crocinitomicaceae bacterium (assembly GCA_050289845.1). GTDB lineage: Bacteria > Bacteroidota > Bacteroidia > Flavobacteriales_D > Crocinitomicaceae > UBA4466. Next base: position 10,615 of record JBNKGN010000029.1, read on the forward strand.
ACCCTGCACATGGTACAATACGAGTACATTCCAGCGCGCGTAGTCAACTCAACTTATACCCGTCCAAACAACTATTTCACCATCAATATTGGCTCTGATCAAGGTGTGGAGAAAAACATGGGCGTCTTTTCTGCCAACGGCGTATTGGGTACGATTCACAACGTAGGTCCCAAATTTTCCGTAGTAAAATCGTGCCTTACAGAAAACGTGAATATCGCCGTTATGATTGAAAAGTCAGGAGAACACGGCTTTTTAAAATGGGACGGAAAAGATCCGCGACGAGGATCGCTATCGGGAATTTCCAACGACAGTAAAGTCGATAAATGGTCCAAAGTTGTCACCCGTGGAAGTGCGGGCATCTTTCCTCAAGGGATTCCGGTGGGGAAAGTAGAAAAAACAACCTCCGTAGAGGGGAAACCTCTCTGGGACGTAACAATTTTATTCGCGGAAAACTTCCGACGGGTACAACGTGTATATGTGATAAAAAACCTTCTTCGCGATGAACAATTTGACGTAGAAAAACCCTATCAGGACCAACCATGAGTCAATCCATTTTAACCCATAGCGTTCGATTCGTCCTGTTCTTCATCCTTCAGGTCGTGATCCTCAATTATATTGAGCCGAACTACGGTATTCAGTTGATGATTTATCCGTTGTTCCTATTATTACTCCCTGTAGAAATGAATGTTTTCTACCTGATGATTACGGCATTTCTGATGGGAGCGATATTGGATATCTTCTCAAACACTTTTGGGTTGCATGCTTCATCAGCTGTCGTTTTCGCCTATTTTCGACCGATTATTTTCAAGTTATTTGCGCCACGCGATGGTTACGATATACTGCAAGAAACCAGTCTTTTCACCATGGGGCGTTCCTGGTTTTTACGGACTTACGGATTACTACTGCTCATCCATCATTTTTGGTTTTTCTTTTTTCAAATGTTCAAAGTTTCAGAAATCTTGTACGTACTCCGACAAACAGGTCTGAGTGTAGTGATTTCGTTCATTTTGAGCATCCTCTTCCAGTTCCTGTTTCTCCGTAAATCGAAGAAAGAAGCATGAAATACGATTCTCGAAAATACGTTATCATCACCTTCATAGCACTGATCGGTATTTTGTATTCGATGAAGCTGTTTTACATGCAAGTGGTAGACGACTCCTGGAAATTGCGTGCACAAGAAATTGCTGAACGCCGACAGGAAATTACTCCTCCGAGATCGGTCATCCTTGATCGCAATGGTCGTAAAGTGGTGGAGAACAAAACCTACTACAACCTAATGATGTCCGAAGAAAAAATTGGTGAATTTGATACTGTCGCTTTTGCAAAACTTATCGGTTGGACAGTACCTCAAATACGTGACCGATTCCAGGCAATCAAGGACGGACAAGGAACTTCGTATAATTTCCAGAAAAAAGCGGTGGAATCTAATTATCGCCCATATCGGGAATACGCGTTTCTGAAAGAAATGACGGCAGATGAAATGTCCGTCATCCTACCACATCTTGAGAATTTCCCAGGATTTTGGGAAGAGGTTTCAAGCATGCGATATTATCCTTACGGTAACGCCGCTAATGTACTTGGATATCTCGCGGAGGCGAACGCAGAAGAAGTGGCAAAAAAGGACTTTTATCGCAACGGGGACCATATCGGTCGCGCGGGAATTGAACGTTATTACGAAGAACAAATTCGCGGGGTCAAAGGCGTGAAATACATCGTTCAGGATGCCGTAAACGACAAAGTAGCTTCCTTCGAAAAAGGGAAATACGATACGACTGCCGTTCAAGCACCTGCCATTCATTTGGGTATCGACATTGATTTACAAGCATATGGCGAATTGCTCATGCAAAACAAAAAGGGCTGTATCGTTGCCATTGAGCCGAAAACTGGAGAAATACTGACTCTTGTATCTGCACCGAGCTATGACCCCAATTTGTTGGTAGGACGCAAAAACATCAACAAAAATTATCCAGCGCTGGTAGAAGATCTAAACAAACCACTTTTCCCAAGACCACTTGCTTCGCAATACATGCCAGGCTCAACCTTTAAACTCCTGCAATCGCTTATCGGTATGCAAGAAGGTGTGATCACCGAAAACTCTGGTTTTCCGTGCAATAAAAGTTTGGTAGGATGCCACAACCATCCATCGGCGCAATCCGTTTCTCAAGCTGTTCAAATGTCCTGTAACCCCTATTTTTATCAGGTCACCCGAAAGATTATTCATCAGCATAAAGACCACGACATTTACAAAGATGCTCAGATTGGACTCCAAAAATGGGCTGACTACATGCACAGCTTTGGTTTGGGGGTAAAACTGGACACCGATCTAACGGGGATCACTTCTGGGGTAATTCCCGATCCAGCCTACTACGACAAATGGTACGGTAAGTTGCAGTGGAAATTTTCGACGATTCGCTCTATTTCAATTGGACAAGGGGAGGTGCAATTAACACCGCTTCAACTCGCGAATGTCGCAGCAATAATGGCAAATCGCGGTTGGTACTACACACCGCACGTTGTAAAATCGATCGGTGATGATGGTCCTCTGGAGCGCTTCCGCAAGAAAAACTACACCATGGTCGATGCAAAATATTTTGATCCTGTCGTTGAAGGAATGCGCCGCTGTGTGCACGAGGCCGGCGGAACTGCAAGGCTTGCACGAATTCCTGGAGTAACGATGTGCGGAAAAACGGGAACGGTAGAAAACTTCAAATACCTTCCAGGAGGAAAGCTCATAAAAAAACCAAATCATTCCGTGTTTATCTGTTTCGCTCCAATGGACGATCCAAAAATCGCCGTGTGCGTCTTTATCGAGAATGCCGGAGGTGGTGGAGGGACTTGGGCAGCACCAACGGCAAGCCTAATCGTAGAGAAATACCTCAAAGGCGTCGTTGAAGACAAAGCAAAGGAGCAACGAATTCTCGACGCGAAATTATCTCTTTGGGAATGAGACAGAATCAATCACTCACAAGCAATATTGACTGGCCATTACTTTTTGTAGTGCTTCTTCTCATGTCTATGGGTGTTGCCACGGTGTACTCTACAGCTTTTAATCCTGAACATCCACGCCTGTTGGACTTCTCAATGGTTTATGGGAAGCAAGTCATGTGGGTCGGAATTTCGCTTTTCCTGGGTATGTTGGTATTCCTCATTGATTCCGATATCTATCGAAAATTCGCCCTGCCCATTTATGGATTCAGCCTTGCACTGTTAGTAGTTGTACTTTTTATGCCCGCAAAAAATGGAGCGCACGCGTGGTTGGGCATTGGGTCTTTGGGAATTCAACCAGGGGAATTTGCCAAAATTACGGTAGCCATCTTGCTGGCACGTTATGTCAGTAGCGTGAACGTCAAACAACAAAACTTACAGACGGTGCTGATTAGTAACGCGATCCTTCTCGGTCCGATGGTACTCATTCTTCTGCAACCTGATGCGGGAACCTTCGTTGTTTTTACAGCATTTTTATTTGTGATGTATCGCGAGGGGATTACCTACGATCCGCTTATTCTGCGTGTGATAAATAGGGTTCCAGGTGTTCGCTTCAAACAAACCTGGTTAGGAAGTCACTTTATTCCGATCTTGTTTGTGGTTATTTTCTTGTCCATAACCACTTTGCTTCTTTCCAAAGAATTCATTGAAATTGATTGGATTTCGAGCGAAAAAATACCTGCGTATTGGGCACTTGTGTTTTTTCTCTTCTTGTTTTGTTTGGCCGCCTATCTCCTTTTACGATTCATACTAGGCAAACGAAATAGAGGGCGCGCATTGATTATTGCGATCTCCGGGTTTGTGCTTTCGGTAATGGTGACGGGTGCTGTCAACTTTGGGTTTCAAAGCTTGAAATCGCATCAAAAAGTCCGCATTGAGTTGTTTTTGGGAATCATTGACGAAGAATTGGCGGATAAAGCCAAAAATGGTGAGGATTATAACCGAAATCGCGCAATTGCCGCCGTAGGCTCGGGAGGTTTAACAGGACGCGGTTATCGGAATAGCTTACTGGCGAATACCCGAACGAATCACGTTCCAGAAAGCGAGACAGACTTCATTTTTTGTCCTTTTGCGGAAGAATGGGGCTTCGTTGGATCCCTCGTCCTGGTGATTTTGTACCTCTTTATGATGTTAAGAATTGTTATAATTGCCGAACGTCAACGCTCTCGTTTTAACCGTGTTTACGCCTATTCTGTGGCCATGATTTTGTTTTATCACTTCGCCATAAATATTGGAATGAACATCGAATTCGCCCCCGTTATTGGGATTCCGCTGCCCTTTTTCAGTTACGGAGGATCATCCATGATGTCTTTCTCGATGATGTTATTCATCTTACTAAAACTCGACAGTCAGCGCAAAGACGTGCTAAATTGAGCCGAAACCAAGCATATTATTGACGATATTCCTTATTTTTATCCTCTACTCGTTCATCCATGAAAAAAGATACGCTTTCCGACAAATTCAAGAATTTATGGCTTCGTGTTAGAGGTCGTAACAGTGACGGTTCCAAAAAGGACAAATTGCGCTATTCCAAACGGACAACGATTATTCTTTTCACGATCTGCTGGATTTTTGCATTATTGCCTGTTATTGGCATCTGGTTTTTATTCTCAAGTCAACCCGAAGAAGAATTGCCCTCTGTCGAATCGCTGGAAAACCCACCAGAATTGCTTGCCTCGATTGTCTTTGCAGATGACGGGAAAACAGAATTGGGTCGCTATTGGAGTGTGAACCGAACAACCGTTGGCTACAAGGACATTTCTCCCTATGTTTTCGATGCGTTGATTTCTACAGAAGATGAGCGTTTTATGGAGCATTCCGGAATTGACTTCCGAGCTGTAATGCGTGCTATAACCAATGCTGGGAAAGCCGGTGGAGCCTCTACGATATCGCAACAATTAGCGAAGTTGCTCTTTACCCTTCAACAACGCGAAAACGAAGCACGCTTGAAGGCTGAAGGAAAACCAATTCCACCAAGACCCTCAGGAATCTGGCGTCGTTTGGACGAAAAAGTGAAGGAAAATATCATCGCTGTACGCCTGGAAGAGCGCTATACGAAGAAGGAAATTATTACGATGTACCTCAACCAGTTCGATTTTCTTTACAACGCAGTAGGAATCGAAAATGCAGCGAAGGTTTACTTCAACAAAAAACCGATTGATTTAACGAAATCCGAAGCGGCCATGCTCGTGGGAATGTGTAAAAATCCTTCACTGTACAACCCCTACTCCTATCAAATCAAGAATTACCGTCCGGAAGTTGCCAAAAACAAAGGCATCGACATAGAAAAAGTGACCGATCAGGAAATGCAGGAACTCCGATCCAAAGACAGTTTGCGGGCTCACCTCCGTCGCGATCAGGTATTGAAACAGTGGTTGAAAAACAGCAACGATAAAAATCCCGCATTACAATCCTACATTACACAAGAAGATTACGATACGCTGCGTTTGCAAAACATCAATATTGAGTATCAAGTAGTGGATCACAAACAAGGAATTGCCCCGTATTTCCGCGAATCCCTGCGTGGTCAATTGAGTGATCTTTTCAAATTAAAGGACAAAAACGGAAAATACCTCTACGCGAAAAAAGATGGTTCTCCGTACAACCTGTACAACGACGGTTTGCGCATTTACACAACAATCAATGCGGAAATGCAACAATACGCAGAGGAGGCGATGTACAAACACCTTAAAGAAGATTTGCAGCCTGCCTTCGATAAAAACAATGCAAAATTGCGCAACTACCCGTTCAGCGATCGTATCAAAGATGAAACTGCAGCAAAATTGATGCAATTGGGGCGTGTAAATACAGAGCGCTACCAAAGTTTAAAACGCAAAGGGGCATCTCAAGAGCGTATTCTAAAAGAGTTTAGTCTGCCCGTTCCGATGCGCTTGTTCTCATGGGATGGCGATATTGACACACTGATGTCTCCCGACGATTCTATTCGCTATTGCAAAGGATTGTTGCGATCAGGTATGATGTCCATGGAACCTTCAACAGGATTTGTGAAAGCCTGGGTGGGCGGCATCGACTTTAATCATTTTGCCTTCGACCATGTGAAACTGGGAACACGTCAGGTGGGATCTACCATCAAACCCTTCGTGTACGGTACGGCCCTGGCAATGAACGTTTCGAAGCCGTGTACCAAATTTGACGAAGGAGCTTCCTATTGCGTGGATACGTACGTAGACGGCAAACTCCAAAAACGCTGGTGCCCTGCAGGTAAAGTTCCTGCGAACGCAACAATGGAACGTGGTTTGGCTTTGTCTAACAACCCCGTAACGGTGGCTGTAATGTCAAGCATGGGTGGTTACGCTGGACCTAAGAACATTTCGA
>JBNKGN010000030.1:0-16778 GCA_050289845.1 Crocinitomicaceae bacterium
TGCTCTTCCGATCTTTCGTAGGATAGACTGTACTTTTCAGGATTTACCAAAGTCGTAAACTCGCCATCACTCACTTTATTTTTGAATTTGGCGTCGCTGTATCCGATCAATTTCAGTTTTTTCAATTCTCCTTCAGCCATGATCTATCGTTCTTTGGTGTTTTTAAGCATCTGTTTTACTTCAGCCATGCATTCTTCCACAATTTGCTGTGAATCACCGCCACCGCCGCCTGAAGATTTAGACGCTTCAGCAACGTTGATTTTGATGTGCATTTCTCTGATTTCTATAGGCATGTTAGGCTTTTTTAGCTTCGAAATAATTGTAGGCGAACTCGATGGTTTCGATGACGATTTTGCTTTCTTCTGCGTTGAATGTGTCAACATTCCATTTGATAGGGTATGCACCTACCACATTCCAAGAATAAAGGGCAACTAAGTCTGTGGTTCCATCTGTATCCTGATCTCCAGGCTTTTGTAGTGTGATCAGAATGTTTTTAGGAACGATATTGAACGATTCAATTCCATCTTTGAACCATTTTGTGACTTTTGAGTCTACAAAAAATCCCCGTTTCAAGACCAAGTTGGGATACTTGGTCTTGACGGGTAATTTGTATTTGAAGCGATTTTCTCCGCCTTCGGCAATTTCCTCTGTTTCTAAATCGATGGATAATCCAGCCACAGATTGAAACGTACCATCTGATTCGGTGAAGTCGTATCGCTCAGAATCTCCGTCACCATCTTTGATAGTAACGGCGAAAGAAAATCCCATTGGTAGAAAAATATCTGAAGGCATAATTAGTCGTTTTGAATCACTAGACCTTCATGAACAAGCTCCATCGTTTCGATAGCTACTTCGCTTCCATCTGCTTTCAATCCAGTCGATTGAATTTTGGATGGCCATGCGTCTTGCACTTTCCAAACAATAACTGGGTCGCGCACTTCATTCAACAATTTGATGGTGATGTCGCGACGTTCAATTTTATTTAGTTGAACTGTATTTTGCCATTGGTAAAATTCGTTGTCGCTCTTGAAAGTTCCACGTTTCAAAGTGATGTTGGAATATTTCGTTTGACCTGGTTGTTTTTGTTTGGAGAATTTTGGGCTTGCACCGTGGCGGTATTCCACCACTTCCAATTCAATATCCAACCCTGAGACTTCTGTAAATCCGATTTTTGTTCCACCCCAGTCTACTTCGAAACTGTAGGTTACTAATGGATATAATTCACTCATAATATTTATTTTTTAAGTTTGAAATTCAGTGATTAATTACGCTTCTTGCATTTTGTGTGAGAAACGAAGGATGATGAATTCAGCAGGTCGAACAGCCGCCATACCGATTTCAATGATCATACGACCTTCCAGGATGTCCTGAGATGTCATTGTTTGTCCCAATCCTACACGCACGTAATATGCTTGCTCTGGTTTCGCTCCGGCAAGTGCTCCAGCTTTCCATTGTAGGTTTAAGAAATTCTCGATCATCGCACGGATTTTTACCCATGTGTTTGCGTCGTTACTTTCGAAAACAAATTGTTCCGAAGCTTTGTTCACAGACTCTTCCACCATGTTGAAGAAACGACGAACAGGAATATAGCGCCACTCATTGTCATTTCCAGCCAAAGTGCGTGCTCCCCAAACCAATGTTCCTTTTCCAACGAAGGAACGGATTGCATTAACGGATTTACCAGAAGTGGTAACGTTTAAGTCCGCTTGATCTTCACCAGAAACAAGGACAGAAGGCTTGATTACGTAGTTCAATGACGTGTTCGCAGGTGCTTTCCAAACACCAATATTTGCATCAGTTCGTGCGTATACACCTGCCATTGCAGCTGATGGAGGCAATGTGATCGGTAAAGCGGCGATTTCTGCTTTAATTTGGTTGTATGCGGTATTTTCTTCTGCTTCAATACTCGCGAGTGGACGTCCATTCATAGAACCATTATTCATGTCCAATCCATCAACGCTTTCAATTAGAGTAACCAAATCATCCATGTCATCAACAAGACCACTGAATAGGTTGGTACTGATAGCGGTAACACCTGCTTGAACATTCAAAGCTACATAGTTGAATAGTTTTTTTAGTTCCGCATCAATGTTAGAAGAATTCACGTTCAAAACGTTTTTCTCTTTAAGCGCAGATCCAGCGTTTTGATATTTCACGAGAAGAGCAGCGAGGTTATCACGAACCTCTTCAATCTTATCAGTTCCTTCGAAATGAGCAGTGAAAGCATCCAAAGCATCAATAATATCGTCTTGAATAACTGGGTTTTCGTCAATTGTTGACACAGCTGCATTCGCTTCTACTACGAGTTTGTACTTCCACTCGATAAGCGTAGACATAGACAATAAAAGACTGTCCATTAAACTAATGAAGTCTAATTTTTCTTGCGCAGTAGGTGGAGTTGTAGCGTATGTTGACATGTCGAAGACATCATACATATGGAATAGTGTATCACTAATATATCCTCCAACTGCGTATGGTCCTGGCAATGGAGGTATTGGTGAAATTTCATATAACTCTGCTACGTATTTTGGTAATCCAGTAGCTGGATTTTTAATAAGATCTACATTGGCCTTGATTTGATCGTACGCATCTGCAGAAGCTGCAAAATGCGTCAACGTTAATGCCGATTCGTCATATTGATAATCAAGGATCGTTTCAATGAAAGGATAGTAAGCAGCACCGTACTTAAGGTAATTTGATCCTACACCGGTTCGCAACGCCTCAATGTCGTTTGCCATTTCCTCTGCATCGACACCTTTATAAGTGTCCATAATGACGAATCGATCTTGAAGAGAGTTACATTGATCAAGTGCGTCTTTATAAATCGCGTAAAAATCACCAACAGTCCCCAAGCTAGTAGCATCTGGGAAAAGTAACAAAGTTGGTTCATCTTCTTTTCGAATTGCCGCAAGTCCACCTTTTAAACCAGTTGTACTTGATCCAAGTATTACAGTGTCTGAATAAGATCCAACAGATGTTATGTAACAAGGACCACCTCCATTAGCGAAGTACATTTGAAGTGAATAAAACATCAAATAAGGACTTTTTACCTCCGGTTGTGAAACTTTAATTGATCTTTCCGTTCTGCCGTCAGATTCCACGTCAGTAATAACAACCCCGATACCATTATCATTGTCAGCTCTTCCAAAATACGTTTCGTATTCAAGTAGTGACTTGATTCGTGTTGGTTTCATTGAAAGGGAATCCCCGTTTCGTTTTTCTGCTTTTTCCGTGTACCCAATGAAGGCAGGGATCGCAGTTTCTACTTGTGCTACTGAAGGCGGAAATTTTGATATTTCCTCGACGTAGACACCTGGTGTTTTGTACGTTGCCATAATTGTAATTGTTGATTTTTGTTGTTAAACTTTATATAAAGACTTCTGAATAGTGGGTTATTATTGTGTTCATTCCCTGCTGGGTTTCCTCGGTTACGATTAACTGTGGGGTGGGATTTGGGAATTCTTGATTGTTAGGCTTGATTTTGATATATCCGTTTTTTGTCAGTGGCTTTTCGTCATTCGTGGTGTGGATGGTTGAGCCGTCACTACTATCGATAAAGCGCCATTTTGTGGAACGATTTGTAAAAACGAGTGCCTCCGTAGGTATAGATGCGGGGAAGTTTCCAACACCGTCGGAGAGGTCCATTTCTGTATTTTCTCCATTTAAATGAATGCGAACGATACCAAATGCTCCTAAAAGTTCGCTTCCGCCAAATTGATCTTCCAACTCAATGTCAATGTCTGTATAAGCACTCCCAAATTGAGATAGCGCTATGAACTGAACGGATGTTGCCGTTTCCGAGTCTACCGCAGCGGCTGCAGGTGTCACATTCGAAATGTAGACCAATTTCGTTCGGTCGATTTCTATGTCTGTGTAATTCTCAAAATAAGGGTCTTTTAGTTTCAAAACGAAGTCGAAATACAAGTCGTCATCGAATTCAATAAATGGTTTCGTCGGCACAGACGGATCGGTTTTAATCATTACCTGAAATCCATCTTTTAGCAGAACAAAACGGGCGCGACGATTCTTAATAACTTGTTCGGTTTTGGCGCTGGGAAGCACTTCTATGAATTCCGAGATATTATAGAGACCATAGTTAATCGCCTCCATTTCTGCGTCGAGATCAACACCATACACTTCTTCTCCTTCATCCAAAAAATAATGATGAAGAATATTTATGTTAAACAATGTTTGATAGCTACTCGTCATACAATCAACTGGTTAGATTTGTTTTAACAGTGGTTTCGGATACCATTCCCACCTGAGTATTCACGGCTTTGCGTTCAATTTGAACCAACGTGAGTTTGTAGAGAACGGACGGAATTTGTTTGCCGCCTAAACTTCCCCAGATATAGTTGAGTTCTTCAAATGTCGGCGTATACAGATCGACCGTAAAGCGAAAATTGTCAATATCTTGAAAGTCGACGTTGTTTCGATTAAATACGGTATTCGATTGCGTGAACAACTGCTTTCCTTGAAAAAACTCGATGATCTTAGAAATGTCTTTCAGCGCCTGATCGTATTGATTTTTACTGGAGCTAAAAAGCACGAAGAGATTGAGGTTGACTATAGGATTACTTTTTTCGACACGATTCCCAACAACACGCGTATTGGGAAAGTTCTTCATCGTACCTTCTTCGCTCAGGTTGATTAGTGTCGCGAGGGTTCTGTTTTCGATGTTTGTTCCCGATTCATTTTGAGCTTCTATGAGCGCCACATTGCCCATTGTAATTGGACTTCCAATGTACTCCTGAACCTGTTCTGTCAGTATTTTAATGACTTCATAGATCATCCTATCAACTCTTTAAATTAGAGGCGCGCAATCAAATGAAGGGAACTTGGGAAAAGTCCTTTTCAGTGAATAGTGCCTGTGGCAATGCCGTGTTAGATTTCAGTGGTTCGCCATACCTTAAATCACAAGGTGCTAACGATCTGTGTAAAACTACAGGTTGGACATTTTGCCTACAAGAGTATAAGTACTGAAAAGATTGCGTATTTGTGCTTAAAATTGCTTGCATTGTAGTTTCTCCAAGCTCTTAATCGATTGAATATGTATAAATCACAAACAATCACGTCAATTAAAAAAAACGAATGGTTGACACATTTATCAAGCGATTTTTTTCCTTAACTTAATTATAGAAGTTCAACTTCGGAGTATTAACCTACCTACAATTCATTATGATTATTAAGACCTATGGCGCTGCCTTAATGGGGATTGACGCCGCTACCATTACAATTGAAGTAAACATTGTTCCAGGAATCAACTTTTTTCTGGTGGGATTACCTGATGCAGCCGTTAAAGAAAGCCATCAAAGGATTAAAGCGTCTTTTACCAATAGCGGGTACAAATTCCCAGGGAAAGAAATCACGGTAAACTTAGCCCCTGCCGATATTCGTAAGGAAGGATCCGTCTTCGATTTACCTATTGCCATCGGAATTTTGGCGGCAAGCGAACAAATCGATGCTAGTATGCTTTCAAAGACGATGCTGGTTGGAGAACTTTCTCTTGATGGCGAATTGCGTCCTTTACGTGGAGCTTTGCCCATTGCATTGAATGCCAAGAATAGCGGATTTGAAGCATTGATTCTTCCAGAGGATAATGCGAATGAAGCCGCTTTGGTTCACGGATTGTCTGTGTATCCCGCCAAAACGATTCAAGAAGTAGTCGACCATATTAATGGAAAGAAACTGTTAAAACCCAAGACAACGGATTTACATCTTGAAGAACCTGAAACAGGGGATTTGACGTTGGATTTTAATGATGTCAAAGGACAAGAATCTATTAAGAGAGCGTTCGAAATTGCAGCTGCTGGAGGGCACAATCTCTTGTTAATCGGTCCGCCTGGATCTGGTAAATCAATGCTTGCGAAGCGATTACCGACCATTTTACCTCCAATGACCTTGAATGAAGCGTTGGAAACCACCAAGATTCATTCTGTAGTTGGAAAAGTCAACACTTCCAGAGGACTGATTTCTACCCGTCCATTTCGAAAGCCGCATCATACTATTTCTGATGTCGCGTTAGTAGGAGGGGGCTCGTATCCGCAACCAGGAGAAATTTCATTGGCACACAATGGCGTATTATTTTTAGACGAACTTCCAGAATACAAGCGCACGGTATTAGAAGTGATGCGACAACCTTTGGAAGATAGAACAGTGACAATTTCCCGAGCTCGGTTCACGGTGGATTATCCCGCGGGATTTATGTTAGTGGCCGCGATGAATCCGTGTCCCTGCGGCTACTACAATCATCCAGACCGTGAATGCAGTTGCGGCTCGAATGTCGTTCAACGCTACCTAAATAAAGTTTCGGGACCACTTTTGGATCGCATTGATTTGCATGTTGAAGTGACACCTGTCAACTATGAGGATCTTTCATCAACGCTCAAAGAGGAGGGAAGTGATGCGATTCGGAAACGAGTTGTGTTGGCGCGAAAAATTCAGCAATTGCGTTACGACGATTCTCAGGTGTTGTCGGAAGAACGGATCGATCCAAATAAAGCGAAAGTAGATGCAACGTCTTTTAATGGAAAGGTGCGCTGCAATGCCGAAATGCAACCACGACATCTACGACGGTATTGCCAGTTGGACAAGCAATGTGCCGATTTGTTAAAGAAGGCGATGAATTCTCTGGGGTTGTCTGCGCGTGCATACGATCGGATTTTGAAAGTGTCACGTACGATTGCCGATTTGAATGGGAGTACGGATATTCAAGTAAATCATGTTTCAGAAGCGATTCAGTATCGGAGTTTGGATCGAGAGAATTGGGCGGGGTGAGGTGGAAGAAACCGCAATTGAACTATCCATGGATAATGTTCGTTCCATTCTCAATTGTATAAGACGGGTTGTATGCATCGCTCTACTATTTGTTTCGCTGATTTTCGCATTACGTAGTCGCGTGTGTGCACACGTATAAATGCCCGATTCATTGATGTTTGAATCTTCAAAACGAAGTGTTAATCCATCATTTGGGTTTGATTGCTAATTCATATTTTTTTTTCGGTTTATGTCAATTCGGTAATTTGTTTTATGTCTAAAGCCAAATCGGTAAGAGTAAGTAGCGGTGTCGTATTATCAGAAGCGGAGTAAATGATCAATTTGAAAGTGAACTGACCATTATTTTTACTTGGTTTTGTTGCATTAAACCAGTCCAATAATGTATTTGATACAGTGCATAGGAATGATTGCTCTGTAGTGCAATATGGCGCATCACTTCCAATATTTAAATCCGTAGAGAGATCCAACACAAAAGGTAAAGCCAAGAATATCGGTAAGTTGATCTGATTCCATGAAGAACTTCCATTTAAACTATACGAATACAAGGCCTCGAAGCGAATGGTTGGATTTCCTAAATCATATTCTTCGAAAATAGCATTGAACAAGTTATTCAATTGCACGGGTAAATAATTCGACTCTGATTTTCCGCTTTCGTTGATAGCAGACACATCAATCATTGCATTTGCCGTAAGAAGTGGCGTTAGAGGTTTGTAGAAGCGTACCAACGGAGTCTTGTAAATAAACTCATAATTTGTACTGTACTCTGGAACAAGATTTTCATTTCGAGTAATTTGAATGCCTGCCCAACCTTCTTGATACTCCATCAAATTTAATGGGGTCAATTCAATCTTTCTGGTATTGATTACTTGTCGGTCTTCGTAACTTAAGTACGCTTTTTCATTGTCCTCCGTTATTGTGTAAAATGTGTAATTTGGCGCATCTGAAGTGTCCGTAATATAGCCTGAGATGGTAACTTCAGGAGGCGTCATTCCACTTGGATTTTCACTGTCAGGGGTAATCGTAAGAACTAATGCCGATGAAGGATCACCTGAAACGCTTTCTGTTTCATCAATGGAATAATTGAATTTTACGCCACTTTCTTCGGCGGAGGCAAGTCTGGAAACATTTAAGTTTTCTTCTGGCACTGGAGGCCAAGGATTGTATTGTTTGTAGGTACTCCATCCCGTCGCGACCAAATCGGATAAACTGGCTAACGATTCTACAGCCGCTTTTGCATTTTGAGCGATAGCGTTGTTTTCATCTACGTCTTGAGGGGTCACTTGGGCGACATAATTCAAGAAATCAGAAGTAAGGCCTGGTAGCGCAGAAGTAAATTGAGCCAATGCATCTTTTAATGAGATACTAACGACTTCCGAAGTCGATCGATAATTCGATGGAGGAGTAGACGTGTTGAATGCTATTTCAGTATTGATAATATCTTGAGTTGCTTCCTGCTGCGAATATTCAAATTGGAAGCCCCATTCTAATGCCTCTTTAATTGTCGTTGATTTCCCAGAAATATTGTTTTCAGCATAATCTGCTGTTTGCGAAGCGATACTTGGTGGGACTGGGTAAGCCCTTAACGGGATAGGAATATTTACTTCTCCTTTTGTGCTGAAAGTATCCATTGCTATGGGGATCACGAAATTTAACCAGGTACTCGCTTGATAGCCTTCCACGTTGGGAATATTTTCAATTTGATGTTCAATATTCGACAATACAAAATCAAGCTGACTGAACTTGAAACTTTCAACCTGAGCAGCGTCTTTCACGTACAGACAATAATTCACCCAAGAAATGCCATTACCCAAAGGGATTTTCGAATTGGTAAACGAATATTGTTCAGATAAATTGGCTGTATCAGACCCAATACTTCCAACGGGTTGTGGATCTTGCCCATACATGGAACCATACAATCTAGGATTGACCGGTTCTACGTTGTTTGGCGCCACATTTGAAGTCGTGTATTCAGAACTTACAGTGATCGGTTGTTGGATAATCGTACTAATGTTGTACGCATTTCCAAGGCTAATTAATAATTGCTGATTGAAAACATCTTGCGCGTTGGTGATTTGTGCTTCTGTCAACGGTTGATCAAGAATATTTGTAACGTTCCCAGTAATATAGTTGGCTAAATTCTCTTTCGCGTCCAACACTTTTTGAAGTGTAGCGCCATTATCAATAAGAAAGGCTGGAACAGAATATTGAGGCGATAAGAAATTGTCAATCGCATCTAAGCAATTAAAGGCCCACTGGTCAATGTCTACTGCTGCGAAGTTTTTAGTTACTGCGTCTGGATTGTAAACGAATGGAGTGCCTGATGTATAAGGTGTAATCGGAACGTTATTCAATGTCAGTAAATTCTTACTTAACGGTGCAGGACTGAAATAATAACTCGCAGGTAAATCATCGATTTGATTGAAAGAAACATTAATTCCATTCACTCCAGATTCATCAAATCGAACAACCCACACTTTTTGATTGCTTCCATTACTAGAAACATTTTCGCTGTCAACTCCCGAAGCCACTTTCATGTAAGATCCTGCCGTAGGAGTAGCGCTAAATGTTTGCTCAAAAAGGGTAGCGAAATAAGTCAGCGTTGCTTGTGTGTCAGAATTGCTTTTACAACTAGCTTGTGTGATAGGTTGAATCGCTGTTGTTACCGTATTTACGGCCAGAACATCTACAAAGTCAGGGCTGACGTTGCTTGTTCTCGTTAATGTCAATTCTGTAATTAATTCATAGATGTTACTCATGTTCGAAGCATCCACAATAGACGTGATTGACCATGGAACAGGAATCGTGACTGTTTGCTCAACACCGTTCACAATATTTGCTAAATAGGCGTAAATTGTTCCTATGTAATTGGATAAACTTTGATTTGGCGTGAGAGGAACTCCCTCAGGGAATTCATCACTCGTGTAGAGTGATGTGCGATAACTAACTTCTAGATCTGGTTGAATCAACTGATAATAGATAGAAGCAAAGGTTCCCATATCTGCTTGTGCCAGATCTTGTGGTGTGACATCCCCACCGTTATCATCGTAACGCGTAGTATCGAAACATAAATCTACTTGAATGTTTGATTTGCTTTCGATTACTGGGAATGAATATCGTGGTGTAATGCCAGGCCATTGTGATAGAGGAATTATAGTATCAGTGTATGCAATATCTGCTGTTACTAAACCATTCGCTCCCGAGATATTTGAATCAATTGGATTTCCAAATAGATCAACAAGTGCTAATTGAATTTGAACGGCATTTCCATTTCCGCTGTACGGATCTCCTGATGCTGGTGGATAAGATGGATCTGTCGGTTCAATTTTTGAAACTGCATATTTGTAGACAGGAAGGGTTCCTTGATAGGGCCAGTTAGCTGTGTCATCGGATTCATTATCTGTTTCAGAATCACCTGGATTACTGCTATTCAATGGACCAACAGGCATTAAACTTTCAGGAGATTTGGTAAATTCATCGTTCGCAACAAGTTGATATCCAATAAGGTTGAATTGGTTTTGTAAAAACAGTTCATCACTTGCCGTACTTGCTATAGTTGCTGGAATTGGGTATGGATTGATTGGTTCATAAGCTCCTGGGTTATCAATGGTCAGTTGGAAGCCAGTGTTTCCTGGAGGCATTAGTGGGTTACGTGTTGTTAACGCTTCCGATTGAACAAACAGTACAGAAGTATCAGTGTCTACTGGGTCACCGATGGCAACAGCATTCATATAATCTCCAGAAGGCGCTCCCTGATACGTCACTAGCAAATATACCTGCGCCATTGGATTGTCGCTGAATAGAGAATCTGGCAAGCCCGCATTACCATCTTTTTCATTGAAATACAGATAGAATCCGCCACTTCGAACGATGCTGCATTCCCAAGTGTACGATAAAAAGTCCAGATAACTGTTCATCGTATTCGGCTCTGGTGGCGTATAGGATGTCTCTTCAGAAGTGAGAACCATTTCTCTGGCAGAAGAAACCTCTGGATTCGTTTCAGTAGATAAATTAATTTTCACCACGCCAATTTCATACGCTCCGTCAGAAATACATTGAACCCCATCCGTAGAGGCATTTCCTGTTGCATTTGGATCGTAAAGAAGACGAATTTGATCAATTTTGGGTCCTGTGCCGCTATTCAATGCTGCAACGATGCGTTCCAGATAAACAATATCTGAACCAGTGGCTCCTGAAAGATTGTAGCTATTAGCAAATACTGGAGCTTGATTGTTTTCCGCAGTAATTTGTTCAATGTCAATATTTACCAGAGTGGCCCAACCATAATTTCCGATGCTACTTTGTGTGTATGTTACACCATCTGGATTCAGTGTTTGCACGAGAAGCTCCAATTCTAAATTTGAAGTTGCCTCTTGCAAAGCTGTTGTCAATGAGTTCGGGAAATACCATAATGAAGGTGTTCCTACAACTTGATCTGGAGGTGTTCCAATTGGCAGCGTCAAAACTCCAGGGTATTGCCAGGGTATTTCAGATTTTAAAGTGTATGCCACATAGGCATCCTGATACATTGTTATTTGCTCTGGTGGTTGTGCGCTTGTATTTTGGGTTAAGTCTAACGTCAGTAGATTGTTGATACGGCTGATTTCATTATCGTCGACGTTCAATGAAAGTGGATTTGCGGCCAATTGGATCCAATCTCCAGTGGCTCCAGGTGTCAATTGAATATTGTAATTGTCGCCTTGTTTTAGCGTAGGAACAGCACGTTGTTGTCCCGTAAGTTCGTAAAGCGGTTTCACTTCTTCCATATTATTAGGGTCTGGAAGATTCAACCCGTGTAACAAGAAACGCGCGGTCATACTTGCATATGAATTGATATTCGCTAGAATAATCACTTGATCTATCAGGTCTGAAACGGTCAGAGTCGTGATGCCTGGTACTTTAAGTGTGTCGGCATTAAAGGTCACTTGCGTATTTGTTTCTGCAAGAATATCCGTGGACAAACCATAGATGCTAGAAATTGATTGGAAATTATCCGATTCGCCAGTTGTATACGTCAATGTTGGAATATTGATTACACATAATGTCGCTAAAACTGCTTTATCAGCGACGGCGTTAATCACGTCACTGACTGTTGCTATCGCATCACCAGAAGTAGGAGTGAGAGCCGCCGCGATACTGTTCAATGTATCTGTTGCAATAACGGAGTAGGTGTTAAATCCACTTACTTTTATTTCTGTCCCTTGAATGATAATTCCATTGATCAATACGTTTTCGGAGGTTCCTAAATCATCAGCGGTAATTTGATTGTCAGTTGCCAATCCCGTGTTGTATGCTGCTGCAATGCTATTGAAGGTGTCTCCTGTCGCAATAGGATACGTCATTCCTGTGATATTGAATGCTTGTCCCTCAGTGAGAGAAACGGAGGCATTTGACGTGACAATTTCTGAGGCTGTTAATGAATTGTTGAGTGCCCCATTCGTGAAGTGATCAACAACAGCTCCTAGAGTAACGGTGTTATTTATTGGATAGGTATAACTATTGAATGCATTAATTGCGTCTTGCACCGCATTTTTAACGATCATTTCAAAATAATCCTGAATAATAAATGTAGCGAACGAAACGTTTGGTGGAGAACTCGGTAATGATGCGTCTGTCACTGTTGGACAATCGGTTGGATCGTCATTTTCTTTCTCTGTCACAGATTGGTATTCAACAGCGAGCTCTTGCAGTTGTTCCTGTACCTCGTCAATATATGAGAACGGTTGCGGATTTGCATTGAAGTCTGTTGGCGTTCCGTCTGTTCCATTTAGATTGTCGTTCAAAATCAAATCTGGGAACATTGGGAAAATCGTTGCACTTGGCGTTTCTTCTGTATCGATACTTTGCGCCTGAATGTTAATGGTGAAGTAGTTCTCAAGGAAGGCACGGATGTCGTTTTCTTTTCCATTGGTGGTATTGGAATACATGATTGGAAAGAAATCCGAAGATTCATACGTCAGGTAACAAAAGATGGCTTGAAGATCATCAATGGTAACCGCTTGCGCCATCAAATTACTTACCGTTGTATCTGTGCTATCACTGTTAATAATTGCGTTGATCGACCATTGTAAAACGGCCGTTGTCAAAGTGGTAAAATTTGATGCAAGATTTGCCGTGTCTGAAGATGGATCAGGTGCATCAATGAACAAAACATTAATAAATTGCGCGACTTTCGATCCTGTAGCGTTAGAAAGTGAAAGTAACGGTAAGTACATTAAATTCAATTCTGGTTTTTTTCCATCCTGAATGAGCGGCTGCCATAAAATGGAATAGCTGCTCGTCACATCCGTGTACATATCGGAGGTAAATCGCATCGCTTGTCTCGCATAGCCAGATGCAACTGGTTGATTCCAAGGAGCTTTTGATAAGTTGTTTGTTCCGATAGTAAATGAAGCCGAAACAGTCGCTGAGAATTTAAGTGTAATGTGAATTTTAAACAATCCTAAGTTAACGGTTACCTTAAGTGAAATGCTGACACCAGCAGTAAAACTGATATCAATCAAATTGTATGACTCTATTGTAATCGTCACGTATGCGTAGGCAACAATGTCGAAGGAAGCTGAAATGATAGCAAAATTGACAGAACCGTAAATACGCCCGACGAGACCAAATGTTCCCGTAGCTTTAAAGTAATAGTCGCCGTTTCCATAATAGAGATCCGTGTCGTTGACATTGAATCTTGCGAGTACACCTTCAAAAACACCAACAGCCATTAGACTGAGTCCAGCACTCATAATTCCTTCATCAACGTTCTTTCCGACACCTAGTGATAATCCCAACCCAAGTTCAATTACGGGGCTAAAGCTTCCTACTTCTGAAGTTGGGACATTGCTGGATGTTGCGCCATCGAGAACACCAAAATAGAATCCTCCGGAACCAATAAACGGAAACGCTTGAATGGTGAATGAGCGAGAGAAGTCATTGGCCCATGGGAATCCAAAATCAATCATAAAGTTTCCATTCGTGTAAATTTGAATGGAAACTGAGGGTAATGTAATTGAAACGGCCCCTAATTCCAGGGTACGCATTGCCGTCGGAAGTTGTAAATCGATCTGATACATTCCAATCGAATCATTTACCTTTTTGTATAAGATCTCAAATTTGAGTCCGTCAAATATTCCAGCACTTTCACCTGCCAATGAGATTGACAGTCCGTACAAATTAGGGTCATTGAATACAACGCCTAGACTGACCGTTTCCATGATGACACATTGCAATCCAATAAGCCAGTTACTATTGCCATCAAAAATCAACATGGATTCAGTTGGTTCTGAATTGGGCTTGGGTGGAATTGGAATTAATGGCAATTCTCCCGGTACGGTTGCAGGAACGGGTTGGAATACTGTTTTTAACGCATCAACAGCGGCTGTTACGGAATCCAAATTCTGGTATGGATACAATGCCACATGTTGTCCTAATCCAAAGTATTGAAGATCAAAAATGCCATCTCCCAATCCTGGAACCGCAGGCATATCGTCAACAGGCGAACCAGAAGCAAGTTGTTTTGCACTTTCATTGGAACTGTCAGTTGTCATCGGGAAACCGAGGAAAGTTCCTGTAAA
Organism: Crocinitomicaceae bacterium; assembly: GCA_050289845.1. Classification (GTDB taxonomy): domain Bacteria; phylum Bacteroidota; class Bacteroidia; order Flavobacteriales_D; family Crocinitomicaceae; genus UBA4466. The sequence goes on from JBNKGN010000030.1 coordinate 14,337, forward strand.
TGTAAGCGTTGTAGCTCCAGTGGTTCCTGACCCTGTTCGTTTAAGTTCAATTGTTTTAATATCAATAAACCCTAGGTTCAGGTTAATCGGCATGGAGATCGTTAGACTGTCCTTACTTTGATCTGATTCCTTAATGTATTGGATACACTCAATTGAGAAGCCATCAAGGTTGATATCATTCAATAAATTCCATGGTGGATCCAATGTAAAACCAGGAATGATATTACTCATCACTGACGTAATTAAGCTGCCGAGGGATTGATTGCTAATGGTGAGTGCATATTTACTGTATGACTCTGTTGACGTATAATCCGCTACAAGCCCATTCCAGGAAAGGAATACTTCCTGACTGTTTGTCTGATCTCCTTTGGCAAATTTGTAGCCAATCAAGAAGTCCAAACCGAACAATGTGGTTACAACGGTGATAGTTCCCGACACGTTGGGATCTTGATAATCCACTTCAACGTTGGCCGTCATTTCAGGCAAACTAAAGGCACCAACAACAAGTTGCCAATCAACCGTTCCACTGACGATATATTCGGTTGCAGGCTCCGTCTTTCCAGATGGAGGTGTTTTTATTTCCAGTTGGAAGGCTGAAATTTCCAATGTGCTTCCGACCCAGCTTGGCACCGAACTATCACTTGCGAAAAATTCATCCAGCAAATCAATAATATTGATGGTGGAGGTAAGCGTTGCTTTAAAGACCCATCCTGTTTCTTTTGCGAGAGAAGCTTCTAAGTCTAATGTTGGAGCATTAAGCAAACTGATTTCTCCACCTACCGTTCCTGCATAGTTATTATTGGCGTCACTGGTTGGGTTGGTAAGATCCAGCGAAAAATACGGATCCGAAACGGTGATAATGCCTGGTACAACGGGGAATGTAAGCACAGAGTCTACAGACAATGCGACCTGCGTTAAGGTATTGGTCGTAGGGTTGTAAGAGACATTAAGAAAATTGAGTATAATTTTTTCGAGTTCAAACCCATTCGGAGCCGCTGGTGGCTCATACGTTTTGAATCCTGGGCTTGAAGCTACGAGCGTATCGTAATTGACATTGGTAATTTCTCCAGATATATTAAAGAACCAATCCGCATCTCCTAATGGTAGAATAGCTTGAACGCCTAAAGTCGCAGCAGGATTGTCTACTGAACCGATAATGAAATTTCCAGAAATAGTGAGGGTGGTTGTTGGAGAAGAAAATGGATTGTACACCTGAACTCCGAAGCTTGTACTTTCAATGGTAAACTGATCTTCAACTACCGTCCAGGTCGGAGCTCCAATTGTAATTTCAATATTGCTTACTGAGAGCGTGTCAGGATTAAATTGAGCCATAAAATAGGTCAATGTAAAGTCAAGTAGCGCGGTAAGGGAGGAGGGAAATTCTTGATAAACATTGATGCCTCCCAAGTTTTGAACAAGATTGGCAATATTAAGACCAGTGGCACCCACTTTTGATGAAAAACTTAAATACCAGGTGTTCGACTGGGCGTTGTCTCCAACCGGTAATACCACTTCAATAGCTACGTTAATGGAACCAATAACCACCTCTCCGCTAAGGGTACAGGTACGATCAATCAATCCATTCTGCTCCATGGTATTTGCAAGGAGAAAACCGAGAGAATCCATCGCAATCCCCAAAGAAGCGATAATATCCCACGCTGGAGAAATTTCAGAGGCCAACACACCAAAAGTCAAGTCGCAATTGGGGAACGTGGTTTTCGAGGTGGATGTGACACTCATCGGAACATTGTTCAAATTGTATGGAGGCAATAAGTCCAACGCGACGGAGCCTTCTGGAATTAATCCCGAAGAGGAAATACCTTGAATATTAAAAGTGTCATAATTCGCATTTATAGCTGTGTTTGCATATACTATAGTGTTACCATCATCTCCGCTTGAAAGGACAACAGAGTAATTAGTTGTTTCCCAGTCCGGATAGGCGATACAGTCCCCATTTACGGTAAGAGTTGCATCTGAATCGTCGTATACAATTCCAGTACTTGGGTCTGGAATTTCTATCGTAAGAGAGGTCAATCCCATTGTTTCTAATGACCATTTAAAAGTTGCAGACGTTACATTGGTAGTATCGAGGGTAAGTTTTCCTCCTGATACCGAATTTGTAAGTTCTGCTGCCAGTTCCTTAAGTGTTGTAGATGAACTCATGTCGTAATCAATATGGGATGTTCCTGTTTAATATTGGGTAATTCTATACTGCGGGATTACCAATGGTGGTTTTTGGTGCAAATAACAGTTTGAACGCTTTTTACTCCGTTATACAAGTATTTCTTTGATTTTTGCGCTTGAGACACTTGCATACTCACGTTACCATAACCAGGGAGACCATTTAGTTTAATTACAACATCATTGTAAAGGTCTAAATCCCCTTTTGTCCAATAGCTAGATGCTACACTGGGATTTTTAGGGATGAACGTATAAAAGAGG
>JBNKGN010000031.1:0-16745 GCA_050289845.1 Crocinitomicaceae bacterium
ATGGCATTGCGATTTACGTGGGACAAAAAGAAGTGATTCTTGATTCTGGTGTCTATACATTTCAAATTCGCTACAAAGTCGATTATGTGATCCAAACTTTCGATAAAATCGATGAAATTTATTGGAACGTCAATGGTAACGACTGGAATTTAGCCTTTGAGCATATTTCTGCGACGGTACACCTTCCTCCTGGGGCTTCTGTCAAGCAATTTAATGGGCAGACAGGAGCGTATGGTTCTTTTCGGAAAGATTTCAACGTACAAAATGATTCGACATCGATCACATTTGCCACTACGAAGGTAATGTCGTACGGCGAAGGATTGAGCATTGCTGTAGGCTGGGACCATGGTTTTTTGGACGTTCCCACAACAGGCGATAAAATTATCAAGCATTTGTGGATGCACCTTTTAGTTTACGCGGGCATTTTCACGCTGCTTTTGGGCTTTATTTTTAATTTCACGATGTGGTTTTTGTACGGACGCGACCCGAAGCCCGGTACGATTATCCCACGGTTTTATCCGCCGAAAGATTTGTCCCCAGCCGAATGCGCCTATCTCGATTACGAAGGTCGCAAAACAAAAACAATGATTTCCAGTGCGATTTTAGGGCTGGCTACGAAGGGATACATTGACATCGAAAGAATTTCTAAAGAAGAATACCATATCACTCCGAGCAATCGCGCTAAAAAGCCACTAATTAAAGGACCGGAAACCAATTTTCACAAACGGATCATTGCTAAAAATCCGATGGTGATCAATAAGAAAAAATACAACTCTCGACTCTCGACTGCGTGCAACCGATTGGAAACGGAAATTGATAAGAAGCAACAAAACAAATACTATCTGCGAAATACGAAGATCAAATCGATACAGTTTGTCTTTCCTGTAATCACTTTTTTGGTTGGGTTTGCCTTTCGACATTTCTATGGTGGAATGTTGTTCATACCGATCATTTTTACCGTATTGCATTTGATCCTAAATTTTGTGTTCGCCCGCTTGTACGAGCAACCGACACCGCTTGGGAGAAAAATGCTGGATGAAATCGCGGGATTTAAAATGTACTTGAAATATGCCGATCAGGATCGAATCAAAACAATGAATCCACCAACAATGGACTTCACACATTATGAGGAAAATCTGGCGTATGCAGTTGCTCTAGGGCTTGCCGATGAATGGGGAAGTAAGTTCGATGCCTCGGTAATCGATCATCTCGACACACATATGCCATATATGATGGGTTGGTCGATGTACAACTACATGATTTTCTCTAGTATCGGCTCGGACATGTCTAGTACGATTTCATCTGCTGCAACACCTCCAGTTTCTAGTGGCGGTGGCGGAAGTGGTTTCAGCGGCGGCGGCGGATTCTCTGGTGGAGGGTTTGGCGGCGGTGGCGGTGGTGGCTGGTAAAAAGCTATCCAAATACAATGTAGCAACCAATTGCAACGGTAATCAATAGCGCCGCAAACCACCCAATTCGCTGAATCCGTTTTCGCTTTTCAAGAATCTGTTGAACGATGGCTTCTCGTTTTGCGGCTGAAACTGTGGGTACATCGTACAATGTTTTTTCAGGTTTCATTCCAGGATTTTTCTTAAAATGTTCTCGCGGCACTCTGCGCGAATTCATTTTCATCGATTGAACCATTCCCGAGATTGCACCACCACCACCCATAATCCCAATTTAAGAAAAAAAAATTATTTCGCGCGCTTCAACAACTCAACTTCGATTTCCTCCAGGGAAAATCCTTTTGTTTTAAGCAATAATAGGTAGTGAAAGAGCAAATCTGCCGCTTCGTAGACAAATGCTTCGGGATCATTTCGCAAGGCCTCAATCACGACTTCTGTCGCTTCTTCGCCAACTTTTTGAGCAACTTTGTGAATCCCTCTATTCGCTAGTTTTCGCGTGTAAGACGTTTCTTCAGAACCGTTCAATCGTTTTTCAATGGTCGCTTCTAATTCATACAAAAAACCTTTCGCTGTCCCTTCGCCAAAGCATGTCTTCGTGCCCTGGTGACAGGTGGGGCCGCTAGGAATTGCTTGAATCAAGATCGTGTCCGCATCGCAATCGATCGCAATAGAGAATACTTCCAGCGTATTGCCCGATGTTTCTCCCTTCGTCCACAAGCGATTTTTACTGCGACTAAAGAAGGTCACTCGTTGTTCTCGCTCTGTTTTTTCGAAGGCTTCGAGATTCATATATCCGAGCATTAATACGTCCTTTGTTCGCGCATTTTGAATAATTGCAGGAAGCAAGCCGTCAGGGTTTTTCGTAAAGTTGAGTGTTTTCATTCTTGTTATTTTTTAGGAATTCGAACGGGAATCCCCGCCGCTTGGAGTTGTTTTTTTAGCTGTGGAATGGTCACTTCTCCGAAATGGAAAATACTTGCGGCAAGTCCCGCAGACGCTTTTGTCGATTGAAAAAGTACTTCGAAATCTGCCGCCGATCCTGCTCCACCAGATGCGATCACGGGAATGGATAATGCATCGGCGATTTCCGATGTTATGTCCAGAGAAAAGCCCGATTTGGTGCCGTCCCCATTCATCGAGGTGAGTAGAATTTCTCCCGCACCCATTTCTTGTGCTTCTAGTGCCCAATCCAAAGCTTTTTTGTCCAAAAAGGAGCGCCCACCATGTGTGGCAATCACCCATTCATCGTTTTGGAGCTGTGTATCAATGGCAACGACAACGCATTGCGATCCAAATTGTTGTGCAATAGTGCGAATCAACGTTGGGTTGGTTACCGCAGCCGAGTTTAAACTGATTTTGTCGGCTCCAGCGTTCATCACTTCACGTGCACCTTCAAGCGTAGAAATTCCTCCACCGACCGTAAAAGGAATGGAGATTGTTGCAGCTATTTCACGGACCAGTGGCAATAGTGTTTTTCGGCGTTCAACAGAGGCGCTAATATCGAGAAATACCAATTCGTCGGCTCCCTGTTGCGCATAAGCTGCGGCCAGTTCAACCGGGTTTCCAGCATCGCGTATGGATTCAAATTGCACGCCTTTTACAGTGCGTCCGTCGCGAATATCGAGACAGGGAATGATGCGTTTTTTTAACATAGCGTTTGAAGTTCTTTTAGGGTGATGCGTCCTTCATAAATGGCTTTTCCGATAATCGCTCCAGTACAACCGATGGATTGCAATGCTTTTAAATCATCCAAGTTTCGTATGCCACCACTGGCAATAAGTTCGATAGGTGTCGCATTCAATATATCTTGATACAAGGCTGTTGAAGGTCCTGCCAGTTGCCCATCTTTGGAAACATCCGTCGCTATGACTTGACGAAATCCCTTACGAGCAAATTCGGTTACAAAGTCGATGATATCCAGTTCCGATGTTTCGGTCCATCCGTGCGTTGCGATCCTACGATTCTTGCAGTCTGCGCCCAGAATGATTTTTTCAACGCCGTATTTTTTCAACCATTCGAGAACGCGCTCAGGAGCAGTGACTGCGATACTTCCAGCCGTGATTTTACTTGCGCCGCTCTCAAAGGCAATTTTCAAATCTTCGTCGGATTTTACGCCACCACCAAAATCAATTTCTAGCGATGTTTGTGTCGCGATTGCTTCTAATACCCCTCGATTCACAATTTTTTTTGCACGCGCGCCGTCCAAATCAACCAGGTGCAAGCAGCGAATTCCATTGGCTTCAAAGTTTTTAGCGACTTCAAGTGGCGATGAATTATATACCGTTTTTCGGGTGTAATCGCCTTGAGAAAGACGCACGCATTTTCCGTCAATGATATCAATAGCAGGAATTAGTTTCATAAGGAAAGAAAGTTTTTTAATAATTGAGCGCCCACATCTGCTGATTTTTCAGGGTGAAATTGAACGCCATAAAAATTGTCTTTTTGGAGTGCAGCACTGAAATCGTGGATGTAATCGCAACGAGCAATGGTTTGCTCACAGCCTTCGGCATAATAACTGTGCACAAAGTAGAAGTCAGCGTTTTCAGGAATTCCTTGAAATAAAATAGATGTTTCCGTTTGCACGTTGTTCCAGCCCATGTGTGGAACAATATCCGTTGGTGGAAACCGCTTTACTGTCGTATCAAAAATGCCCAAACAGTCCGTTGTGCCTTCTTCGGAAGCACGGCAGAGCAATTGCATTCCCAAACAAATCCCTAGAAATGGTTGTTTTAATTGTGGAATTAAGTTGTCCAATTGCCGTTCCCGCAGCTGCTTCATTGCATAAGAAGCTTCCCCTACACCAGGGAAAATTACCTTGTCGGCAGCTTGAATTTTAGTCAAATCACTGGTTAGCTCTGAAGCATACCCCAATTGAAGCAATACATTTTGAACGGAGGTTGCATTGCCCGCGTTGTAGTCGATAATTACTGTTTTCATACGATTCCTTTGGTGCTTGGGATCGCGTTGGATCCAGATTTCTGAACGGCATTTCGGATCGCTTTCGCGAAGGCTTTAAAAATTGATTCGATCTTGTGGTGCTCGTTTTTTCCTGTCGCCTGAATGTTGAGATTGCATTGGGAAGCATCGCTAAACGACTTGAAAAAGTGCTCAAACATTTCCGTTGGAACGTCGCCAATTTTTTCGCGCGTAAAATTTGCCTCCCAAACCAACCAGGGACGTCCACCAAAATCAATGGCAACCTGACTCAGGCAATCGTCCATCGGGAGTAAAAAGCCATAGCGTTCGATCCCTCGTTTCGTGCCAAGAGCTTGTTTGAAAGCGGCGCCCAAAGCCAGTGCTACATCTTCAATAGTGTGGTGTTCGTCGACTTCCAAATCTCCTTTGACAGAAATAGTGACGTCCAATCCACCGTGGCGCGCCAGTTGATCGAGCATGTGATCGAAAAAGGCCAATCCCGTTCCGATAGATGCTTTTCCGCTACCGTCGAGGTTCAATTCGATAGCGATATCGGTTTCGTTTGTCTTTCGAGCGATTGTTGCGGTGCGCGGACGTTGTGAGAGAAAGGAGTAGATCGATTGCCAATCTTTTGTTATCAAGGCCGCAGGAACAGCTGTGGAGGTTCCAATAAAAATGCCTTTTGCACCAAGATTTAGTGCCAGTTGTAGGTCTGTTTCTCGATCGCCAATCACATAAGAGTTCGCCAAATCGTAATTGCCGTAAATGTATTTGGAAAGCAAACCTATCTCTGGTTTTCGTGTTGGAGCCTTATCTTGGGGAAAGCTACGATCAATCAAAATTTCGGAAAAACGGATGCCTTCGTTTTCAAATGCATGGAGGATTTTGTTGTGTGCTGGCCAAAAGGTGTCTTCAGGAAAAGAGGAAGTTCCTAATCCGTCTTGATTGGTGACCATTACTAATTCGTAATCGAGTTCTGCGGCAATGCGGCTCAACCACTGAAAAACACCAGGATAAAATTCGAGTTTTTCAAGACTGTCCAATTGATAATCCACGGGCGGTTCAATTACCAGGGTACCGTCGCGATCGATAAATAGTACTTTTTTCATTAGGTTGATTTTTGAGTGTAAAACAGGGAAATACTGGTGATTAATTGGGTGTTTTCTTCATGCGTTCCGATGGTGATACGCAAACAATCTCTGATTTGCTGACTGCGATTTCGAACAACAATTCCCTCGGAGATTAAGAATTGATACAAAAGGTCTGCTTTCTGACAGGCGAGCAATAAAAAATTGGTGTCTGAAGGATAGATTTTCGAAATGCCCGTGATGTTGATTAATGCATTTTGTACACGAGTTCGCTCGGAAAGCAGCAGGTTCAAGTTGGATGCGAATACATCTTTTCTGCTAAAGTTTTTTAAGGCTGCGGCGGCGTTGAGAGAACTTACATTGTACGGCGGCTTGATTCGATCGAACCACTGACGTAATTCTGGATGCATGCAGCCAATTCCAATGCGGGCACCTGCCAATCCCCAGGCTTTACTAAGCGTGCGAACAACGATGAGTCGGGGCCATTGAGCGACCAATTGAACGAGTGATGGATGATCAGAAAAGTCGATGTACGCTTCGTCCACGACGAGAATTCCTTCAAAAGAAGTGAGTAGTCCTTCAATGATTTTCCACGAAGTACTGTTCCCAGTTGGGTTGTTCGGGCTACAGACAAACGCTACTTTAACGGAAGGATCCTTGAGTTGTTTTTGAGCGGCATAGAGATCTATTTCAAATTGTTGATTCAAAGGACAATTCACGATTTCAACGTTGTTGATTCCAGCAGAAACCGCGTACATTCCATAGGTGGGAGTAAAGAGCAATGCTTTGTCCTTGCCAGGCTCACAAAACAATCGATAAACGAGGTCAATCACTTCGTCACTTCCATTTCCAATAAAAACAGCATCGGAAGAAACATTCCAACTTGTCGCAATCGCTTTGCGTAAATTCCGTTGATAAGGATCAGGATAGCGATTGTAAATGCCCATTGGATTTTCATTGGCATCGAGGAATATCGTTGCGCTGGCAGAAAATTCATCTCTTGCACTGGAGTAGGGGCGCATTTTTTGCAATGATTTTCGGATCAAAGAATTCATGGCGTTTTGATTTTTTTAGAAGTAAGAACCTTGTTAAGTCGAAGTTGCATGGCAATTTTGTGTGCATCCAATAATTCTGCCGCGGCCATTTCAATAACGGCATCTCCAATCGATAAAATTCCTGCTTCGGATAATTGTTGGAAGGTGATTTTTTTCACGAAGCTATCCAATGAGACACCGCTGTAATTTCGCGCGTAACCTTTGGTCGGGAGTGTGTGATTGGTACCGCTGGCATAGTCGCCCGCACTTTCACAACTTAAATTCCCCAAGAAAACGGATCCAGCATTCGCGATGCTACTCACGAGTGCGGTGGCATTATCAGAAGCGATGATTAAGTGTTCTGGAGCATACGTGTTGCTAAAAGAAATACATTGATCGAGTGAATCAAATTGAATAAAACGACTGTTTTCAATGGCTTTTCGGGCAATTTCCGCTCTTGGAATCGCGCTAAAAAATTGTTCGATGGCAGCTAAGACGTCGGAGATCAACGTCGGACTTGTTGTTGCTAAGACCACTTGACTGTCGGCGCCGTGTTCCGCTTGAGAAAGTAAATCTGCTGCGACATATTCTGGAACGGCACTTTCGTCGGCAATAACGAGAAGTTCACTCGGTCCCGCTGGCATGTCAATTGCCACACCGAATTTTTGCGCTAATTCTTTGGCTTTTGTCACGTATTGATTTCCCGGACCAAAAATTTTATCAACACGCGGAATGCTCTCTGTTCCAAAAGTCATTGCAGCTATAGCCTGAGCGCCCCCCACACGGAAAATTTTGGTAATTCCCAGCAGGTTGGCCGTGTACAAAATTGTAGGATCGATAGCGCCGTCTTTTTGTGGTGGTGTACACAATACGATTTGTCGACATCCCGCTAGAATTGCAGGAATCCCCAACATGAGAATCGTAGAGAACAAAGGGGCAGATCCACCTGGAATGTACAAACCGACTTTCTCGATCGGGCGGGCTTCACGCCAGCAAATCACACCAGGTGCTGTTTCAATTTTCTCAGGAATTAATTGCTGACTTTTGTGAAAGGTTTCAATTGTCGTTTTCGCGGTATTGATGGCTTTTTTTAGAGAATCACTTACCGCATTAAAGGCGGCGTCAATTTCACTTTGAGTCACAGAGAAATTGGTAACGGAAGCGCCGTCGAGACTTTTGGTATACCGTTGCAACGCGTTGTCTCCATTACGGCGAACATCTTTAAGTATGGCAGCGACGCTTTCTTCGAGCACCTCAGCTTTGATCTCTGGGCGTTGACATAAGGTCTCCCAGGATGCTTGTTTTGGATTGTTGAACTGTTTCATTATTGTACGATTTTATCAATTGGAATTACCAGAATACCCTCAGCACCTGCGTTTTTTAAATAGTCGATCACCTCCCAAAAAGTGTCCTGATCAATGACAGAGTGTAAACTGCTCCAGCCAGGTTCGGCGAGGGGAAGAATGGTGGGACTTTTCAAGACGGGAAGAATGGCCGTAACCGCTTCGATTTTATCATTGGGAACGTTCATTAAAACATAGCGAAGTCGTTGGGCGCCAAGGACACTTTGAATGCGAAATTGTAGGGTTTCGATAAGCCGTTGTTTTTCATCGGAAATGACTGCTGACTGCACCAATACCGCTTCCGATTTCAGCAGGGTGTCTGTTTCACGCAATCCATTTTTGAATAGGGTGCTTCCCGTGCTTACGATATCACATATTCCGTCGGCAAGTCCAATGTTTGGGGCTATTTCGACTGATCCCGAAATGACGTGAATGTCGCAGTTGATGCCTTTCTTTTGGAAATATTGTTGCACGGTATTGGGATAGGAAGTTGCAATTTTTTTTCCGTCGAAGAAGCGGGGGTCATTGCTTGTAATTTCTTTGGGGACAGCGAGTGAAACACGGCATTTTGAGAAGCCCAAACGCTCAACGATGGTTACATTAGGTTCTTTTTCAATCAACAAATTTTCGCCAACAATCCCTATGTCTGCAACGCCATCTTCGAGGTATCCTGGGATATCCGCATTTCTTAAGAAGAGAATTTCCATGGGGAAATTGGAAACAGTGACCTTTAATTGATCGCTGCCGTTATCCATTCTCAATCCACATTTTTTAAGTAAATCGAGAGATTCTTGATTTAAACGACCGTCTTTTTGTACGGCTAATTTCAGTTTGCTCATTATTTCCTAATTGTGTCAGAGCAACCGATAAGGCATAAAAAAACCCGTCTGATTGCTCAGACGGGTTGATAATTATTGGGTGTGATTTCATTCAATTACATATCATTTCCTGCTCGCCTGAGTGCCAGTATGAAAATGATGATGATGTAGTTGAATAAAATTCATTTCTTTTTTTTTCTTGCGACAAAACTATGTAAAAGATTTGATGATTTCCAAATTTGAAGGAATAAAAGCCAACTTTCGCGCTTTTGAATTAGTCGTCCAGGGTGTCTAGATCAAGAATTTCGTTCGTTTCTGATTGCTCCATTTTTTGGTTCGACCATGCCTTTTTGAGCAAAGAATGTAGCAACCAAACCCCGCCCCCGGCAAATGGAATGGCAAGTATACCAATCAATGATGCAGGAACTTCGCTGATAAGATCCATTCCCAGCATAGAGAAAATAATTGTGGCAATTAAAACGGCGATGACGCCTGTGACCAAATACGTTGCAATCGCAAGTATGGGATACAACCATTTGTTTGGTTTGTTGTAGGTTTTCGCCAAGTTGTACAGCCAGATAGCTAAAGCAACGATGAATATAATTTCCAGCATGAATTAATTTTTAGTGTTTTCGAAGGTACGATTTTTTCAATTTTAGATCGAAAAGAACTTGATTCACATTTTTTGCAATCGAAGTCTTAACACGATTTGCATTTTATTACAACGAATTGCACTGAGTGGAAAATGTGTCAATGTTCGGTGAAAAAGGAACAATACTTTCGTTCTAATGGGTTCAACTTTGCTTCATCAAACCACAAAAAAAAGTAAATATGAAAAAGTTAATACTATCTATTGCAGCAGTAATGGCAATGATGAGCGCCAAAGCACAAGTCCCAGGGGATTTAGATATGACATTTGGAAATAGTGGCTATGCTATGCCTGATTTCTTTCAAAATACCTCGGAAGGATGGTGGGACATGTGTGTCTTGGCAAATGATAAAATTGTTCAGGTAGGATATTCCTATGACGGTGCGGATGCAGATGTTTTGGTTGCGAAATTTAAAGAGGACGGATCGGTAGATTCAACTTTCGCGGTGAATGGCGTGTTGAAAATTGATTTGTCGTTGGGCCTTAATGAAGAAGCGCGTGGCGTATTTGAATTGCCCGATGGGAAACTCTTAATAACAGGATATGTTCATGATGCTTTAAATTCCGTCTATAATGGATTTGTGATGCGTCTCAATGCAGATGGAACGGTGGATGATACTTTTGGGACCACAGCGTCTGGTAGAACCGAATTTAATGCAGGTGACAATACGATTGCTTATGGTCGTTCTGTGATTAGTGATGGTAACGAAATTTACGTTGGAGCTACTGCTGAGGACAATGCACAAATGGACATGTTCGTGTTTAATTTTACCCTTGGGGGAGCATTGGACAATTCTTTTGCAAGTAATGGTTACGCACAGGTTGATATTAGTGGAGCGGACAATTTTTTTATGTCGATGGATCTCACTTCTAATGGTTCTTTTGTATTAGTTGGAAATACCGAAAGTGGCAATGGACAGTTAGGGTCGGTAACGGTTCTTACGCAATTCGGAACGCCAACAACCTTTGGAAATCAAATGATCGATTTTGGAAATGGTCTAAATACCGCGGAAGCAGTGTATGTTGATGACAACAATTACATTTATGTTGCCGGTGGTGAAGGAAATTCTCCAGATATGAACGGTTTCATCATGCGCTATAAAAATGATGGATCGGGAGATTTGGATGATACGTATGCAACTGCCGGAGTAATGGAATCCGACCCAGGAGTGACGACCGATTTAATCTTTAGAAATATTCTTCCTGTTTGGGATGGAGGGGTTGTTGTTACCGGAGAACTGAGTGGAGCGATCACGCAATTGTACGCAATGATGTTGGAGAGTGATGGTACGTTGCAAAACGCATTTCAAGGTGGGGACGTTTATGTGCCCTATGTTATCAATGTAACAAGTCATTTCGCTTTGGGAGGTGGTGTTCAATCGGATGGATCTATTATCATTGGAGGTCTTCTGGAAAGTCAGGATTTCGTAGGACAAAATATGTTCATGGTTCGATTGGCTCCATACGTAGATAACAGTGGAATCACTGAACTAACGAATATGTCACTAAATGTTTACCCAAATCCTGCAACGTCTGTGTTCTCAATTGACATGGAAGATGTACAAAGTGTTGTCTTGATTTCTATGCAAGGAACAGTTGTTGCTTCGTGGGATCCAACCACAACAGGGTATCAAATTCCTGCTAGTATAGTACCAGGATCGTACATATTGCGCGCTACAAGTACAGAGGTAACAGCAACAGCGCCATTAATAATTCGCTAGTTACCAGTAGTTTTCATAAGTGAAAGGAACCTGTTATCAGTTTTTTGATAGCAGGTTCTCTTCAATTCGCTTAAATTTATACATCAAACTGTGAGGTGATGCAATTCGTAACCTATGTAAGAGATGCCGTTCGACCTGGAGGAACTCCTTCACGTTATCTCGTTTGGGTACAGATCATTTTGTTTGCTCAAACATTGGCATCCGTGCTTCCGTCAAAACATTTTTGGGAACCAGGATTGCACCTCGCCGAATACGTATTATTGAGCGTCGTCGTCATTATTGGTGTAACAAGTTTTTTTAAAGAAGATGCCCATAAAATTCTTGCTGCCTACGCATTGTATATCGTTGGATTGGGAATCAGTACCGTGACAATCGCAACAGGACTGACGTCGCTCTCTGGAATTGTGTTTATGTTGACCTGGGCAATGACGCTTTTTATCGCGGAACGTCGCGAGTATATTTCATTTTCTCTGGTGACGTCGTTTATGGTGTTAATGCTCTTGAGTACAGTCATTTTGTTGAATTTCAATCCTTCCGAAGGTGTTGCAAAAAATTGGATCGTACTCTATGTTGGAGCATTCCTTACGGCCGTAGATATTTATTTGGTGTATGTCGATTTTGGTTCCCATCAGAACTATTACCAGGAATCGAGAAAATCGTTTACGAATTTGGATATTCTGTCTTCAAAATTGTCGGAAGTGCTCTCGCGTCAAGGCGATTTGGAAGAAATTTTGTGGGACGTGTCGCAAGAATGCGTTCCCTTTCTTGAATTGGAAGAATGTGTTATTTATCTCTACGATGAAGAGATGAATGACTTAAAACAAGTGGCGGCGTACGGGGAGAAGTCTTCCAGCGATCGACAAATAGTAGACCCCATTCGGATAAAACCTGGGCAGGGGATTGTTGGGAAAGCATTTCAATCCGGAAAACACGTTTTGGTAGATGAAACATCGATGCATATGGATTACATCGTTGACAATGCTGTTCGCTCGTCTGAGTTGGCCGTGCCAATTAGTAGTGCAGGAAAAGTTTTTGGCGTGATTGATTCGGAACATTCTAAAGCAGGCTATTTTAAAGAACGACACGTTCAGGCCTTCCATATTATGGCGGCATTTTGTGGTATTAAAATCACGGAATACAATGCAAAAGAGACGATGCGTAAAGCTGAATTCGCACAACTTGAAGCGAATCGTTACATGGAGTTGGATCAATTGAAAAACCGCTTTATCACCAATATCTCTCACGATTTAAAAACACCCCTTTCGCTGATTAAGGCACCAGCAATGCAAATCGCCAACATCACCGATGACCCAACAATAATAAAACATTCGAGTTACATTCTCAAAAATACCGAGCATCTGTTAAGAGTCGTGGGACAATTATTGCAGCTGAATCGCGTGGATCGTGGGCTGAATGAATTGTACATCGAAGAAGTCGACGTACGCTCATTGATATTGAAAATCGGAGCACAGTACGAAGGTCTCGCGGAAAAGGAAACAATCGAATGGACGTATGCGTCTGAGCCTGTTTCAATACTTACAGACACATTTCGACTCGAGCAAATCATCCACAATTTGGTGCACAATGCGTTCCGCTATATAGGTTCAGGAAGTCGTGTTTCTTTGAGCGGCGTAATAGTCGACGCTAGTTTCGAAATTCGAGTCGAAGACAACGGTCCTGGCATTTCAGAAGAATTGAAGGAGAAGGTATTTGATCGCTTTTTCAAAGCGGATGAGAACAATCATGAAGGCACAGGGATTGGATTGTCGCTCGTAAAAGAATATGCGATGCGGCTCGGTGGTAGCGTCGCAATTGATAGTGTTGCGGGCGAAGGAACTGTTTTCACGGTAAGAATTCCATTGAGTACATCAGAGATTAAGGAGGAAAAGACGAGTACAGAGGCGACATTGGCTGTGGACGGGAAGCCAGTGATGCTTGTTGTGGAAGATCATATCGATCTCAACGATTTTATTTGTTCGTTTTTTGAAGATAGGTATCAATGTCTTTCGGCATTTGACGGAGCGGAGGCGCTTCGCGTGATGCAACAACAAATTCCAGATATTATCATTTCTGATCTGATGATGCCAGAAATGCCAGGCGATACCTTCATTCGCAGAGTAAAATCGGATGAGCAGTTCGAACACATTCCTGTAGTGGTACTTTCCGCGAAATCCCAGCTAGAAAGTAGGGTCGACCTCTATGAAATTGGCGCCGACAATTATTTGTTCAAGCCGTTTGATATCACTGAACTGAACGCTGTCGTCAATAACATTATTGAGCAACGCAATAAGTTAAAAAAACGCTTGCATTCCAGTGTATGGAATCAAAAAGAACGGACAGAAGAGAAGGATGCGATCGCCCTTCATCCCAATCGTGTGCATCAGGCGTTTATTGAATCTGCACAAACCTATGTACTCGAGAACTTGGATAACGCAGCAATAAGTATTCCCGAAATGGCGGCCTTTTTAGGAATTGGTCGGAATAAATTTCAGAAGAAAATGCGCGAAATTACAGGTTTGTCTCCCGTAGAATTTGTGCGATCTATTCGATTATTGGAAGCCAAACGAATGTTGGAAGGAGAAAATTTAAATGTTTCGGAAGTGGCTTACAGCGTTGGATTTAACAATTTGTCCTACTTTACCCGTTGCTTTAAAAGTGAATTCGATACTTTGCCATCGGAACTGCAAAATACGGTGGTATCATCTTAGTTATTACCAACCCGAAGTGATAGATTATCGATCGTAACTGTTAATTTCGCAGTCACGACATGAATTCACACCCAACTATATCCAGTTTTTCCTATCAGGGTTCATTGCACGTTCCTTTTTCTAAGAGTTATTTGCAACGCGCCATTGCAGTGGCTGTTTTATCTCGGTCGCTTGTCAAAATCAACGGGTACACTTCAAGTAAGGATGCTGTTGCTGCGATTTCGATTGCCGAAGCACTTGGAGCGAATTGCGTCATTCACGGAACGGAACTTTTATTGAACGCACGCGAAGTTGTTCCTCAGGAATCCGTGACCATTCATTGTGGTGAAGCAGGACTCAGTACGCGTATGTTTAGCCCAATTGCCGCAAGTTTGGCATCCAAAGTTACGGTAGAAGGGGAAGGATCCATTCTTGTGCGACCGATGGATATGGTTATCGATGCGTTGGAGAAATTGGGTGCTGAGGTACGGTCCAACGAAGGAAAACTTCCACTACAAATACGTGGAGGAATTCGCTCAGGGAAGCTTCGCATTGATGCTTCGGAAAGTTCGCAATTACTGACAGGGTTGCTGATTGCTTTGTCGAATTTAGAAGGAGAGAGCACCATCCTGGTCGATGAGGTGAAAAGCATTCCCTATATTCAAATGACATTGGATATTTTGTCCGATTTTGGAATACGGATCGAACACGATGCCTATCAAACATATCGCATTTCCGCAACAAAAAAATGGAGTGCACCAGAAGCGTATTTCGTGGAAGGTGATTGGAGTGGTGCGTCATTTCATATTGTAGGTGCCGCGATTTCAGGTTCTGTTCGTCTGGAGGGGTTGCAACCGAATTCTGCCCAGGCGGATCGCGCAATTTTGGAGGCACTTCAGTCATGTGGTGCATTTGTTGAATGGCGAGAGAAGTCACTTTTTATTCGTTCGGAACAGCGGAATGCGTTTGAATTTGACGCGACACATTGCCCCGACTTGTTTCCACCACTTGCAGCTTTGGCCGCCAATTGTTCGGGAATTTCGCGTATTTACGGGGTAAGTCGCCTGGCGCATAAAGAAAGTAATCGGGCGTTGACAATTCAATCCGAATTAAAGAAGATCGGAATTCGCGTAGCTCTCGACGGAGATGAAATGCGCATTTTTGGAGGGGAAATTACTGGCGGTACCATCGACTCACATAACGACCATCGGATTGCGATGATGGGGGCAATTCTAGCGATGACATCGAAAGCACCGATCACTATTTTAAATTCGAAAGCCGTTGCGAAAAGCTATCCCGATTTTTTTAGCGATCTTTCAAGTCTCTCAAAAAAAGATTAACGTGAAGAAAGTAGGATGGGGACCGCAAGAAATTAAGCAATTAAAGGAGAACTACGAATTCCTTTTCTCAGTGGATTTGTTGAAAGCGATACAAGATAACGGCGTTTTGTACGAAGTGGAAGCGGGCGAAGTTTTGATCGATCTCGAAGATGTGATTCAACACATGCCTCTTTTGATGGACGGAGCGATTAAGGTGTTGCGCGAAGATGATGATGGCGACGAATTGTTGTTGTATTTTTTGGAAAAAGGCGATACCTGCGCAATGACGATGTCTTGTTGTATGGGAAGTTCCAAAAGTAAAATCCGTGCCGTTGCCGAGCGAAAAAGCCTTTTGGTAATGATTCCTGTCGAGAACATGTCGCTCTGGATTCAGCAATACGACGATTGGCGGGCTTTTGTGTTCGAGAGTTATTCCAATCGGATGTCGGAATTGTTGTCATCCATTGATAGCCTTGCATTTCTGAACATGCACGACCGCGTATTTAAATATTTGCGCGAACGCGTTATGGTGCATAAAGACAGCGAATTGAACGTTACACATCAGGAAATCGCCAACGATCTACATACGTCGCGCGTCGTAATCTCACGAATTTTGAAGAGTTTGGAGAAGGAGGGACGCATCTCATTACATCGGAATCGTTTGGAAGTCTTAGAATGGTAATTGGCAATTCTATGCCTATAACTTATTCTTTATTCATAAAGTCAGCGCTCCCGATTAACTGCACTACTTTTTCCATTTCTAAATCACGGTTCAATAAATAACTTTTAGGATCGTATTTGATTTCAATATTTGGCTGAACACCTCTGTGGTTACTGGGAATGGGAAGATCGAGTTTGACGTTATACCTTGGCCAATTTATTGTTATTTTCGAATTGGGCAACTCTAGTTGATCGTAGCCATGTCCGTTGTTACCAGTCTCACCACCTCCTGTTTCCTGCCCTATGCAGATTGCATTCATCTGATTTTTCAAAAAAGAAGCTAATTGAGAAGCTCCTGAGGTAGTTCCTCCATCAATCAAGACGTACACATCCCCATTGAATAATGTCGCTTTGGGAGGAAGTGGATTTATGAAATATTTAGTGCCGTTTTCAATCCTTTCGGAACGATTGTAGAATTCTTTAGATGGTTTGTCTTTATGTCTTTTTAAATTGAAAAAATTTGATCCAGACTCGTCTCGTTTCACCATTTCTATTCTCAAACTGTCGCTAGATAAATGGGACAAAAAATCCAAATACACAATTTGACTACCACCACCGTTTCCTCTTAAATCGATGATAAGATTCTTTTTTTTATTTGATGCTAAATATGCAAATATCGTGTCATGGATCATTTGGTAATTTTCATACATCACCGTTTCTAATTTCAGATAAGCAGATTCTGAACCTAAATCGAAAAGAGAAACATTTTTTTCTTTAACAATTGGTTTTCCTTCAGGTTGATAATACTTAAAAGTCTTGTTGTCATAGCTTTGAACAGCCGCAACATTTAATTCTATCTTTTCGCCATCTTCTGACTTTCCTTTAATAAGTAGACGATTTACGTCGTAAAAATGCCTTCTCAAAAAATAAGCCCCATGCTCATTCAGTAGTTTATAGGCGAGCGTTTTTTGATAACCATCTTGTGGATAATGAACACTTATTGCGTAAATTAACTCCTGCGCTCCCATACCATTAATTGAATCGACCTGAAAAGGAAATTGAACAGCAGAATCGAGCCGATCACTTTTTAAATCGATTAAATAC
>JBNKGN010000032.1:0-16577 GCA_050289845.1 Crocinitomicaceae bacterium
GATTTCACCGTTGGGACCAACTGCAGGAACAGCACCTTCAACCGTGTTGTCATCGTCCAGGCAATCACCAGCAAAATAGGAAATACGCACTGGTTCCGACCACGATTTCCCTTGATCAGAAGATTTTGAAAACACAATAATGGAGCTGTCTTCTGGCTCGCTTGAATTATACGCATCGAATTGTGTCCACGTCATGTAGATTTCATTCGTTTTTGGATTAACTACCGTCCAATGTTTGTCCTGCACCTTTGTTCCATTGGGTTGCGGGAAGGTTCCTTCATCAAAATCGCTTGCTGAAAGTGCCCCTTCTTCGCTAATGGTCGCTTTCTGACAAACAATTCGATCGAGGTGTGAGGTTTGTCGATAACTTGCCAGGTGAAAGTAATAGGCGGTATTCGCGGTATCAAACATTAACACAGGATCTCCCCAAACGCCGTATTTACTTTGCATCGATTCGCTCGTCCAGTGTTGCCCTCCATCATTCGAAAAATAGAAATCGTTCAAGACACTTCCTGCGACTATTTGATCGGTATTTTGAGGATTGATGGCAATGGACGGTTCAATCTGTGACGAAGCGTAAATAGCATTTTCTGGTCGTTCCAGAGTCACCACTTTTATTGGAGAACAGCTAACAACAGTCGCTGCAAGACAAAATCCGATTAGTACTTTCATTTTTTACCGAGCCAGAATTGAAACAATTTTTCTGCGTTTTTATCGCCTTCGATTACCGCATATTCGAAACGCGGACGATCGTATTCCGTCATAATCAAATCCGTTCCAAACAATCGGTCTTCACGTGCAAACAAAATATTTATTTCTTCGCCTGGTGCTAATCCCGAAAGAAAGGAATCGAAATCTCCTTTGTCGACACGGAAGTTATTGCATCCGATAATCTCATCATTTACACTCAAACCTGCATCTTCTGCCGCCGAACCCGATCGAATGTTAGAAATAATCACTTTTCCTCCCGAGTTTCTCGTCGTAACACCAGCATCGGGTGCAGGCGTTCCAACATTTGCTACACGCAATCCAACGGGGGATAAATACGCATTGTAATCTGGAATTTTCGTTCCATCAATGAAATTGGCGTAAAAATCATCAAGATTCACCCCTATAAAATCTTCCAATTCCGATTTAAATTCAACATCGCTAAAACCACGTTTTTTTCCTTCAAAATATTTGGAATACATGTGTTGCATAAAATGGTCGAGGCATTGTTTCCCCTTGCTTTCTTTGATGATCATCGCATCAAGTAACATCGCAATAACGGAACCGCGCGAATAATACGTCATTGTGGTGTTGGAACTATTTTCGTTGGGACGATATGCTTTGATCCATGCGTCGAAGCTTGCATGAGATACAGGTTGAACACGCGCTCCTACTGAGCCTTCGACATAATTCAAACTCCCGAACATGCTGTTGAGAAATTCGAGTTCGGTATAATATCCCGCACGAAGCAAAATCAATTTTTCGTAGTACGAAGTGAATCCCTCCATTACCCATAGCAAGGTTGTATAGTTTTCATTATCGTAATCAAATGGTCCAAGTGCTTCTGGGCGAATACGCTTTACGTTCCAAAGATGGAAATATTCGTGTGCCACCAATTTCAAGAACCCAACATAATCACTACCAGAATAGGTCCAACGGTTGACACTTAAAACGGTGGAATTTGTATGTTCCAATCCCCCTTGACCGTCGACAACATTGTGAATAATGAAGGTGTACTCTTTGTTTGGATTTTGCCCGAAAACACCCGTTGCTGCCTCAACAACCTTCGCCATATCGGTTTTCAGTGCTTCGACATCGTAATTTCCAGGACCATAGATCGCTACATGATGTTTCACTCCAGCGGCCGTGAAATCAAATAAATCCTGATTTCCGATTTCGATCGGGCAATCCACCAAATGATCGTAATTGGTGAAACGGTATTTTTGCGGACCATCAGACGCAATCTCTTCGTTCGCTCGTGGCAAAGCTGTAGTAATTCGACTAAAATCACGGTACGGAAAAACGGTCAATTCGCCTTTCAAATCTTTGTGATTTTCAACGTACATAAACACCCCTGAACCTGAAACAAACCCATGTGTTAAATCAAGAAAACTCGTACGTACGGTTAATTCAAAAGCATAAATATCGTAGCGAACGGTAACATTTTTCGCTTTTCCTTTTTTGATGTTCCACGTATTTTTATCTGTTTTTTGTACTGGAAGAACTTTTCCATTTTCGTCGGTTGCAGTGACAAGATTGGTGTTCTTTGCGAATTCACGCGCGAGATACGAACCAGGGGCCCAAATCGGTAATTTCACATGAATTTCTTTTTCCTTGAAATCCTTCAACTGCATCTCTACATTAAAGTAGTGATTTTGAGGCTTCTCCATTTTAAGATTGTAGGAAATCTCTTGAGCAAAACTCCCAAAAGTTATTGAAACGATGGCAAATAATACCAGGTGCTTAAACATATTTAGTGTATTTGATGCTAAGATATAAAAAGGGATAGGTTTGTCCGAGGAAGAACGCAAAAAGTCGCCACAAAGATTGTTGAGCGGCGACTTCTGTTTATTTATGGCAAGAAATGTTTCAATCGAATAGTGCCTGTTGACTGCTGAGATACGCATCATTGAGCTGTTTGAGATCGTCCCGGTACTTTTCCACCAGCTCTTTCACGGCAAGTTGGATCAAATCGGCTTCGGAAACGCTTCCAGAATTTTGGTAATTCAGGATTGTCATCATGTGTGTGAGTAAGCGTTTCGTTGCGGCATCAATTTCAGCGGAAGAACTGGCTCCGTCGTAGGATTTGGATTGATCAATTGCTTCTTGAAGTGACGTTCCCGAAAGGATCACGAGGACATTTGAAACGCTTGAGGCATTGACAGATGGTGTCGTTCCAATAACAGGTTCTGCACTCGGTGCTTCTGTGATATTTGTAAAATTATTTCCTGTCAGCGGAGGAAAAAAAGAACGCAAATTCGCCTTAAATTTTTCCTTCTTTACCAAACTCCATGCGCCCGCAGAAGTACTGTAATACGTTCTAAGTTCCGTTGGCTGATCGTCCGAATAAAGGATGCTACGTTTTACCACAGGTCCGTTGTCGTCACGAATAATTTGCTCGGTCAATTTACCATTCACATAATTGTTTTGTACCAGATAATCCAATTCGTAAACGTTGGTAAAGACATTTCCATTCCCCGATTTGAGTCCGTAAAAAACATCTTCTGTCATACGACCTTCGACGTAATAACTCTCGTTTTTAAACGCATTCGATGTCGTAACAATCATTAGACTGCTGGTGCCTTGCGAGTGGTCCTGAACAATCGTTTCATCACTCGGAGATTCCACACTTCCTGTGCCCTTTCCCTTTCCTTGCTTAATAATTTGCCCATTCGCATCGTACTCATACTCCAGAGAAACGTATTGATTTCCGTTTCCCGTGTAGGCATATTCCGACATTCGGTGTTCGAAAGTGTAGCCCGTTTGTCCTGGGTAGCCAATGTATTCAAAGCGGACACGTCTTCCCAAATGATCGAATTGGTTACTCAATCGCGAGATTAAAATCCAATCGGCTTCCACGCGAGGATTCTTTGTTTCGTACGATTTCTCCTCGATTTTATAGCCTCTTTCGTCATAAGCATAGGTCGTTTTTCGATAACCATGACCGCTTGAATAGGTTTTCTCTTCGGAGAGTCGGTTGTTTGCGTCGTATAAATAATAGTATCGAATCACGCGTGAATCCCTGATAACATTGACTTCGTAAAAAGAAGCAAGTCCATCCGGTCGCAAATTGAGCGTCACTTGTTCTATTCCATCATTATCTACAAGCGTCTTCCCTCCATTATCAAGGTATTTAATAGATAATTCTCTGCTAGTTTGTCCGAATGCCAGTCCCGCTGACATCACGAACGCGATTAGATACGTTGCCTGCATAATTTTGGGTTTTAGATGATTCGACTTGCAGGATGGAAAGTCAAAATCTGTGCCATTAAGTCGGTGAAATTCAAATCGCCCCGCAAACATTTTTGGGTATGAAAGGAACGATTAATAAGAAATCGCGCACGAATACGCAATCGAAGACCTTTTATTCTTCCTAAAATTGTTATTTTCGAAGTGTATTGAATTTAGCGATCTGAAAACAGATTTTTTCTTGATTTGGATGGCAATTCACAAACATAAAACGATCATATGCACAAGTTACTTCCCTTTCTTTTTATTGGTTTCATGGTTTCGTGCCAGCAAAAATCAGAGACAACTGACGGTTCGGATGGCGGAAACAAAGAATTGGAGAATCGAATTGCTCAATTGGAGCTAGAAAATTCCATGAAAGATTCGGTGATCAATGAATCCCTGGCCTTTTTCAATGAGATTGAAGCCAATTTGGAAGCTATAGGTGTGCGTAAAGATCAAATTCGCACGATGTCGAACAACCCTGAGTTGCAACCAGAAGACAAACAGTGGATTTTGGAGGAAATTCGTCGCATCAATTATCTACGCGAAGACAATGCCCGTTTGGTCAAACAGTTGAACAAGCAACTCGACAAAAGCGGTGTTAAAATCAAGGAATTGGAAGTAATGGTAGAATCGTTGATGCAAGACATTAAATGGAAAGACGAACAGATCTCATTGCTACAAGATGAATTGGATCGTTTGGATACTCAATATTCGACTTTGTTTGATGCCTATCAAGAACAAGCCATTGTAGTGGATCAATTGGAAGATAAATTAAACTCTGTCTACTATGCGTACGGTTCGTCTGCGGAATTGGAAGAGAACAAAATTATTTCACGTCGCAATGGGTTTATTGGCATAGGACGTCGCCTTGAATTGCGCAGTGATTTCAACACGGATTATTTCTCCAAATTAAACGCTTCGAAAACGAACAGTCTTGTCATTCGAGGAACAGGCGTTCGCTTGTTAACAGATCATCCATCGACCTCTTATAAGTTGGTGGAAAATGGTGTGAGTACAAAGCTAAACATCATCGATCCCTCGGAATTCTGGAAAATTTCAAAGTATTTAGTGGTATTGGTTGACGCATGATAACGGACGCAGAAAGAGAGGAAAAAGAGCGTATTAAACGGGAAAAGATTCGAAAATTTGAGAGTCCCCTTCCGTTTGTGATACTGCTTCGTAATTTTATTTTCGGGAAGAAAAAGCCCGATATTTTTACCCGGATTACCTTCTATGCCAATGTTGGCATCTGCCTCATTTTTACCATTTGGTCGGGATTCAGCTATTTTGCTGTTGTATCGAAAGATTGGATTTGGCAAGAGAAAGGCATCGCAGTAACATCAATTATCGAACGTCGAGGCGCCCAATTGGGGTTTAGCGAAGGGGTTTTTATGACCCGACTTGAATTTGCGAATTTTGCTTCCATTTTGTGTTGGCTCCTGTTCTTTGTTGGTTTGGTTTTGCTGTACCGAAAGAAAAAAATGTTTGCTTATTTCACCCTCATTCCCATTGCCATTTATCTCATCTTAAATGGATTGTATCTGGGATTCACTTATTTCATGGAAGACATAACGCTATTTGATAAAATCTTGCTTTTGGTATCTGCCTTGAGTCTTGTAATGATGTCGTTTATGATCAAAAGCGAGCGTGAAGAAGGTTCTATGAACTTTTTTGGGGTAAATCAGGATGAAGATGATGAAGCCATGTAATGATGTCTTCGGGCGTTTGTTCTTCGCGTGACAGGATAAAATCTGCTTTTTTGTAATATTCCTCTCGCAGCAACAATTGCTTTTCGATAAACTCCAGTAATTCCTCTTCGTTCAACCCTGCAATTAACGGGCGCTGAGCTTTTGCATTAGCGAGTCGATGTGCCAATTCTTTCGCGCTGCGCTCTAAATAAAAGGTAGTTCCCACTTGATTCAATCGCTCCATATTGTCCGAAAAACATGGCATTCCTCCTCCCGTCGCTAACACAAAGTCTTCTCGTAGATCTAAAGCGTGAATGTACTCTTGTTCAATCTCTCGAAAATGGGATTCTCCAAATTCAGCAAAGAGCTCTCCAACCGTTTTTTGAAAATGCGCTTCAATTTCGAGGTCCGAGTCAATAAATGGTACGCCAAGCTTGTTGGCAATCTTTTTACCGAGAGTGGACTTCCCACAGCCCATAAAACCGACAAGAATCACGCGTTTCATACCAAGCAAATTACGGAAATTATTCACGAGAGCCATCAAACGGAGCACTAAAAAATGCTAAATGTCTGTGATTCAATCGCTGAATAAAAAAGTACCAATTAAATCCAAAAAAAAATCATTTTTCAATTGCCAAAAAGAATAAAGTCCCTATATTTGCACTCGCAATTGCGATTTAGGTCTGTCAGTTTTGACAAGCAATTGGGACGATTCGGTAGCTCAGCTGGTAGAGCAATACACTTTTAATGTATGGGTCCTGGGTTCGAGCCCCAGCCGGATCACAAGAAGCTTCATCGCAAGATGAGGCTTTTTTTTGTTCCAAACTTTTCTTTGCAAAATTAAAATGATCTCGATGTCCGCGTAGGGACAACAAACATTTAGGTAATTGATGGGGCCGAAGAACTATAAATTCATTTCATGTACTGAAATCCATTATTTTGCGCAATCGTCAGCATGGGTTGGATGCAATCAAAATATCGCTCCTTATCCAAGTTCAAGTCAGGGAATACAATTAAATATTCTTCTAAGAAACGGCTTGTAGGTTTAACTTTTGTTACAATGGAAACGGCTTCTTTTTGAAGTAAATACAAGTCATTGAAATATTTATCTAAAGGAGGCATGACGTCGCCACTTGGATGGTTGTGAACGAGAATCACATTTACGGCTCTTTTCTACAACGCAAAACTGAAAACATCCATCGGTTCGGCAATTGTTTTATTGACAGAGCCCAAGCCAATTAATTCGATAAAATAGAACCCGATTGTTGTTCACCTATCCAACAATCCAGAAATGTTCTCAATCCTGATCCATTTTTTCTTCACACAACAAAACCTTCTGCATGATTCCATACAAATCATCTCCATTTAGGATTTTGATTTTTTGTCGTCGGATAAGTGGATGTTCATGGGGTAAAAATAGAATTTAAACTTTGGAGTATTTAACTGGTAACTTTCAGATATATACCACGCGATGTTACCATTTGACAACTGGCACCACCTCTTCCCTACTTTCGGAAACAATTCGTACAAAATATATTCCGCTTTCCCTTCCAAGATTTAACTCTATTTCCGAAGTAGTTATTTCCTGTTTTGAAATGATTTGTCCGAGAGGGTTAGTTACTTCAACCATGGCGTTCAATGGTGTATCAAGGAATTTTAGGGTAATGTTATTGTTTGTTGGATTTGGATACAATTTCCAGTTTTGGTTTTCAATTGCAGTTAAGCCGACGTTGTTGATCACAAAACAGTCACTAGTATCCAGACAGCCGTTTTCTTCGATTACGACAGCGTATTCTCCGTTTGTAGTTAGAATGAATGAATTACTCGTTGCTCCGGGAATTGCCGCATAGCCATTCTGACAATCGAGCCATTGGTAACTCGAAGCTCCGGGGTCGGCAATGAGTTCTGGATCGTTGGAGGTAACGTTGGCGGTTGCGGAATTGATGGTAAGGTTGAGCGTAACAATAGAATCACAACCCTGAGCGTTTGTGAACGTCCATTGAGCTGTATTGTTTGTAGACGTGTAAGTGTTTCCGTCGATCCATGTGTAGGAATCGCAGGCGGTAATGATGTCGGTTCCTGTTGTGGAATTTAGGATTGTGAGATCGAGAGTTACGATGGAATCGCAGCCTTGAGCATTGGTGAGTGTCCATTGAGCACTGTTGTTGGAACTTGTATAAATGTTGCCGTCGATCCAGGTGTGCGCTTCACAGACGGAAATCACATCCACTCCTGAAGAAGCAGTCAATATTGACGTCATCACTGAGTCGGCGTTGGAGCATCCATTGGAATCAACTACCGCTACAAACCAAATTCCTGCGGTATTTACAATAATGGAATCCTCGCTTGACAAGCCGTTGTTCCAATCGTATGAAACGTAACCTCCCGGTGCATTCAGTTCAACAGAATCACCTAAACAAATTCCGATAGGTGTTCCAAGATTAATCGACGGCAGCGCATTCACTGTCAAATACATCGTATCGGAGGCCGCGCATGCATTGCTGTCTGCTACCACTACATACCACTGACCTGAAGTGTTCACAAAAACGGAACTATCCGTTTCAAAACCATTATTCCAATTGTAGGATGAGAATTGTTGTGTGACTATCAACTCGAGCGAATCACCTGAACAGATTTCCTGATCAGGCCCCACATCTACACTTGGATTGGGATGGAACAGCATTTCCGTCGTATCATTTCCTACACATCCGTTGCCATCAACCACTTGGACAAAATAAGTACCGGTCGTATCCGCAGAAATGGAGGCAGTTGATTCCTGACCATTGTTCCAATCGTAACTGACAAACCCAGACCCGGCGTCCAAGCTGTAGGGCTGTCCTTCACAGAGTGTATCACCGATCAGATTCACGTTTGGAAACGGGAAAAACGTCACATCAATCGTGTCTTTGTAAGAGCAATTGTTCGTGTCAGTCGCTTCAAGAAAGTAGGTACCTGAAACTGTTACATCGAGTGAATCATTGGTAGAAAATCCGTTGTTCCAATCATATGTCACGTTTGAGAGCATTGGATTCAACCAGATCGTGGTGGAATCGCAGGTACCGATATCAGCCCCCAGATCAAAAACAGGAAGCGAATTGAACGTAACAGATATGGTGTCTGATTTCAAGACACAGCTATTCGAATCAACCACGGAATAGTAATAGGAATTCGTTGTTAGCGTCGTCAACGAATCATTTGAACTCAATCCATCATTCCATGAATATGAGGCGTAACCGTTATCTGCTTCAAGCAAAATACTATCTCCGCTACAAAGAGAAACATCAGCTCCCAACGTGGTAAGCGATCCAACCGCATGATATGTTATCGTTGAAACGGTTGTTGTATCCGATCCATAGCCATTGCTTACGATACAACGATAATCACCCGCATTTGCAGGAATCCCTTCGATACTAAGCGTTATATCCGTCGCTCCGACGATATCAGTTCCATTCAACTGCCACTGATACGTAACAGGATTCACACCAGAAACTACGGCAGAAATCACTAAGGTATCGCCCTGACACAAATTGGTATCTCCAGCTACACCATAGGCATTAAGTCCCAATTGTACTTCATAGGCGCCCATGTCAATGGTGTCAAGCACGACTCTTGTAGCTCCTCCAAGATCTGTTGCCGGAAGAAACAAGCCTGTGGTATCTGGTGTTCCAGCATTAAAGCAGGGAGAGTTCGAAGTAAGGCTCCAATTCGCATTCACTCCATCGAAGGCAGTTCCAGAACCAGCAGATGGGGCTATAAATTGTGGATTGCTGTCGATGTTATTTGTCCAGACTGCTAGCGAACTTCCATTCAAAACAATTTCTGATTGCCCTCCTTCTACATTGCAATGAACGAATGACGGTGTACTCAATGATGGCGTCCCCGTTTGATTGTAGTAGGTAGCCCCTAGTCCTCCTGTGGTATTTCCATGAAAAATGCAATTGGTGAACATCGGCGTCCCGCCAGAGTACGAATGCACTGCCCCTCCATGACTTACTGCTTCATTGTTGGAAATAGTACAATTTTTGAAGTGTGGGGCGGCACCGCCATTACTTACAATTGCCCCGCCCCAATGAGATGTGTTATTCGTAAAGGTACAGTTGGTAATATCCGCAGAAATATTACTGGAAATAAAGAACGCACCTCCTTTCGCTCCACCTCCGTTATTGCTAAATACGCAATTGTCTATCTTGGCGTAGGAATTTTCCCACATATAGATAGCCCCTCCAGACCCACTATTGTTTATGAAAGTCTCATTGCTTATTTGAATATTGGTGTTTCCCCTTATATAAGCAACTCCACCACTTGAAGCGCTGTTCCCTTCATAATAATTCCCAATAAAAACAGGATCACTATTGCTAAAAAAGTAATAAACCCCACCATTACCGGAATTGCTATTGCCTGTAAAAATGTTATTCGAAAAAACTGGATCTGATGAAGACCCAACGACGACTCCTCCGCCATAACCCCAACTAGAATTTCCCATGAAGGTATTATTTGAAACAGTCGGATCTGAAAAAGATGGAAAGGACAATGCCCCACCTACGTATGCAGTATTACCGCTAAACGTATTGCCAGTTATCACCCCATCTCCACTAGCTCCGGTGTTAATTGCGCCACCATCTCCACCAGCAGAATTGTTGAGAAAAACATTATTTTCCACAGTCAGGTTAACAGAGAAAGCGTGAATCGCTCCACCACCACTTCCTGCATAGTTGTATTGAAATAGATTATTCTGTATCACCATATCACCGGAAGTATTTATTGCTCCTCCGTCATAATAGGCGTCACCAAACTGAAACTTGCTAAACTCCACTCGGACTTTATCAAAATTATTTACAAATAGCAAGGACGCATCATTGGTATGCTCCATAATACAGTACTCGAAAATGGAACTGTCACTAGCAACATTCACGGTATCAATTTGGATTCCTTTCCAACCAAGATTTGTACTTATAGGGGTAAATCGAATCGAGTCTACGGCGGTGCCTGATGCAACCAAGTTTCCTTTCACACGCATTCGACCCGATGAAACAAATTCGACGGTAACACCCGGTTCAATTGTTAACGTCTGTCCGTCCTGAACAATTATCAATCCCTGTACTTGGTAAGGAGAATTTGCTGCAGTCCATGTACCGCTTACATTGCCAACTGGAACAATTGTTTGTGCAATACCCTTCGATGCCCACACAGAAAACAGCAATAGGAGGATAAGTTGTAGGGAATTCTTAGTCATACCATAAAATTACGACCATAAAACAGCAATTCCCAACGACTTCAATGAATTCACATTAAAATTATCAGGAATTACGTAGTTCTACTTAAACTTTACAGTCCAACGGTGTATCGCCCAGAGTACACAAACGTTACTCCGTCGGGACATAAACTCGTCGTCAGTTTTACCTGAATGGTATAGGTTCTATTCTCTCCACCGTCAATAACCGTGTTTCCGTTTATGATTGCATCACCACCATTCATCTCAAGGCCATCGGCTTGTGTGAATGAAACGCTTCCCGCAGCGGTATTGATTGTTTTTATCGATTCTCCCCCGATTCCATCAGAAATTGTTACTTCCATGGAAGTGAATGAATCCCCTGGCGGCAAACTAGTCCCAGATACATCTGCAATGATAATTGAATTTGCCGGGTTCGTAAACGTTCCCGGTTGCCCAGGTCCAGGGCTATCGTTAAACTCTAACGGATCTCCGTTGCCATTGATACTGTAAAGTGGATTCACCGTGTACGGAGTATTACCATCCGCGAAACTCGCAATATTCGATTGCGCGCCGAGATATGCATAAGGATCGTAGGTGTACGGTAAGCTGTAATAGAACAAGGCTCCTTCAGGACACAAATCCGTCTTCACCCTTACCTCAATAGATATTGTTGGATTTGGATTGGTCGCTCCTAAATCGATCAATGATCCTGTTTGTCCGTCACCTGTAATGAAATCCACAGAAGTCACCGGAGGCGTTATCGTTTTGGTCGCTGTTCCTCCAATACCATCATAAAGGGTCACATCAATTTCGTCCAGCGTATGATTGGATGGTAACCCAGCACCAATAATATTAGCAATGGTGATCTGTCCACCCGGATTGTGAACATCGTTGTCTACGTTTTGGCTCACCAACGGGTTAATTGACGCAGCATTTTGGTCTGCATACGAAACAACCTCAGTCATTTCCTGCAATTCAATGTACGGATCGTACGTGTAGTTGATGGAATAATCGAAGGTTTCTCCTGCGCTGCACTGCGTTGTTTTCAGTACGGCCGATATGCTGAACTCTCGATTTGTATCACCATCATTGATGACGAGCCCACCCGTGCCGTCAAAAGTGACATCACCACCTGCAGTAGCAATTTGCTTTGCCTCACTGTTACCTAGGCCATCAGTAACTGTTATGTCAATTGACGTAAATGTCTGCGGGATGCTAAGATTGGCAACATCCGAGACATCTGTAAATTTCAATGTTCCTGGCGCGTCGGTGCTGGAGTCGTTTACCTCGACCGTTGTTCCAGTTAAATCGAACGTATGCGTACTATCTTCCACCGTCAATATCTGTGCAATATTTGAAAGATCATTGCAAGGTCCGTGAACATAACTCAATACCGCTTTGGACTTGTAACCCGATGTCGCTAAATCTGTGGTCAATTTTGTGGTAATTGTGTACGTGTGATTGGCCTCATCTAACAACAAACCTCCGGAACCATCCACAAACGTAACGGAACCTGTCGGTGTACCAATCACATCGGTATATGAGTTCCCTTGATCATCTGTAACGGTTATCTCCAATTCACCAAAGGAGTTATGTCCAGCTGGTAAAGGTGCAGGAACATTGGCCGTAAAGGTCATTTTATTTGGATTGTTATTCGCACCATCATCTACTTCAGCAGAAACCAGAGTCCCTTGGGTGAATCCATGATCATCTGAATAGCTCAAGTAATCCGTGAGCACTTGTAAATCAAAGTCTCCTGTTGCAAGAATACGTGGACAATCGTTCAAATTGAACAACCCACTAGAGTTCTCTACTTGCACCCGAAAACGATGGTAGATCGTTGTTCCGTTCGCATCTTCTCGTGCGAGTAAAGCCGTTTCTGGGAAGTTTGTGAAATCGGGCTGACCTCCTCCATCGAGCGGTGGATACTGCATGACATCGTCGTTGCTCTTGATCGAATAAATCTCTACCCAGTTCCCAGAACTGTTCATTTTTTGCAAGCGGTACGTTCCATTGTAACATTGCTGGTCCCATTTAAGAATTACATTTTGTAATTCTGTTGCAGTTGTAGTACCATTTTCGGAAGTAATACAAGGTGCTGGAGGGTTAATAGGGTCCGCAAGTGTAGCTCTTGCAATTTCAGAGGCTTCAGAAGGGATGAATTCTGTAGAAACTCCATCCTCCAGGGTAACTTCTCGAAGTGCAACCAATCTGTAGTAAAGTTCTTCTCCGTAAAGCGGGAAATCCAGCCCCTCGAAGGTATCGCAGATTAAAGTTGTCGTTATTCCTCCCGAAACATCAATTGAAGCGGCCAAATCCATTGTTCTGGTTGTTATGGCGTCCAGCGGATCAATTGCACGGTAAATATCAACTTGCGTGATGTTTTCACTCTTTACATAATCCTCAATTTTGAAACATACAGCTGCACTAATTTGCAGGGCAGGATTTTCAACGACCGTGACTACCTTCTTCACGTTCGGTTTCTTCGCCGGACGCGTATTAATCACCTGAATTGGTCCCAAAATTGAACTTGCCGGACTCTTCACCTGGCGATCCGAAAGCTCCATTCCGTAATAGAAATAGAAGTCAATTGCACCTCCATCGATATTGTAATCAGTGAAACGCAATTCACTATTCGCCATTTTAAAGGCATTTGGATGCGCGTTGTAATCCTGATGCGTTGGTGGCAATCGGTCTCCATTATCGTTTCGCAGCTTTGGTGGTGCACTGCTCGGTTGACTATTCGCGTCACCTTGCTTCAGGTACTGGTAAATCATCGGTTCGCGCGTTTGTGAAACGAAGGCTGTTTCGATGGCTTCTTTCACCACCTGATCCATTGTCAAACCATTATAGTCGCCAGTTACGGAACCCGGAGGTGTCGTATTGTTATCAAATGGATAAATCTGTGTTTGCTGAACTTCACTTGAAGGAAGTACATAATTCGGGTTGTCGGGAATCGGGAATCGGAACCCATTAAACTCGTTGAATAGTCCTTCGAAACCTGGAGTTGTGTCCGTTACAACATTGACAAATTCATTCCACTGATCATAAAATTCGGCACTCGTAAATATCGCAGCAATCTCCGTTTCGTACAACTCCAGCGTCGTTGGAGTATAAATCTGATCCAAAATCTTTTGCGCATTGGCCTTGTACACCAACACTGAGTACGGATCAATGCTTCCCGCAGGAAAACTGATGTCCATTGTATAGGTCGATTTACCGTAGAAATCCGGTCGCGTTGCGTACAACGGCCCAGAAGGTTCGTTTGGCTGCTGCGGCTCACGAATTTCCATTGCATTAATCGCTGCTGGTACTGACATACGAGAAGCGAGATTGTCCGTTAACGGATCGTTTTTCTCTGAATCAATCGCGCGAAGTCCAAGAAAGGTTTGTCGTGAACCTTCATTCAATGCTGGCAAGATTGCAGGCTCTGCGAATTCGTTTGGATCGGTACCCGTCGTATCCTCGGTCAAATACAGCAAGTAAGATGGGTGATAATTTGCATTGGTTGCTCCAGTGACAATCGGCACGTACTCTCCAATAGGATCAAATGCCGTTGATGATGGTAAATCCCGTGCAATCTGAAATGTTGGATCGGTAGCGATCAACTCAAGGTCTCCGCTTCCATTCTCAGAAGCATTGGTCACATCCAACTCTTTCATAATCGCCGTCGTTCGCGAGCTAAGTGATGTTGGCAAGAAAGTGGCATCTTCCAGAACTCGCACTTTCCCACGGAACCACGAAACATCTGGATCAATATGTGGAGGCAAAGGATTACCGGAAAACGTTAGTGTGTAGACTCCAGTCCGTGAATTTGGAATGTTTGCTCCTGCCGTTCCATAACCGTTAGCCTCATCCTCGCTGCTGTACACATCCGGTTCTTCGGTAATTGTACAAGAAGCGTAAATACCTCCAATTACCACAGTTGTTTGCGTTCCATCTGTATTTTGTCGTTCTTCCTTGTAAGTCGGAAAGATCAGATTTGAATAATCTCCAGCAATCGTCACTGTCTTGGCCGTTGTATTGTAATCCACCACGGCAAGCGTAACCGTCAAATACAAATACGCAACACTGCTGGTCAGATCCAAAGTCTCATTGAGTTTTACTTCTGTTTGAGGACTGTTGTAGGCAACAGCGTCAATAGTATAATTTCCGTCGTTGAGAAGGGCTCCTTTGATTTTGACATCTCCTGTGAGACCGAAATAAGAGGTTACATCTCCATCTATTAAAAATCCGTCATTTCCGGAAGTAAAGCCAACTGAAGGGAACCGTAATTGGACGGTAATAGAACCATCATTCACAGTATCATTAACATTCTCAAGAACTGTAATAACAGTATTGGGTGAATTGAATGCAACAGCATCAATAGAATATGTACCATCATTATTCGTAGATCCTGTTATGCCCAGTGTGTCGTTCGTACTGAACGTCTCAAGGAAAAGAGATTTCTGTAGCTTATTATCCCAATTTGCCCCAACCGTCAGATTTTCACTGATCAGAAAACGGTCTCCTATCGAAGGACTCACATACGTTTCTGTTGTTGTCCATGCGTTTGACCCTGTGACTGTTTCTACCGAATTGGTTTCTTTAATTTGATGGATAATGATTTTCGGATACTGACCGCCTGATCCACTTGTGTTTACGATGGACTCTACGCGGTAGTTCAATCCGTTGATCGCTATCAAACTATTCTCAAACGACGCTTCTAGCGTCTGAGGAATTGTTGGAGTCACCGTTTCTGGTGTTAGAGTACTCGTGATATCGTATGATGTTGTCGTGAGCTCCAATCGGTGATTACTCAACGGCGCGATTGCCGAAATTTCTCCTTTTGTTGACAGTTTTTCCTGTTTGTGGAAGAAGAACTCTGCTTTATCCGCGAACTGATATGCTTTGTTTTGAATGAAGTTCCAATCGAACAACGTTCTCAGATAGGTTTTATCGCTAGACAACAGGGCGTAAGCATCTTGCTCGACTTGTGTAGTTAATAGCAATGGAGCTTCAGGCTGAACCAGATGCACAGAAAGATTAGCAGGTGGAGCAATTGTATTGCGGTCAGGGAAGATTGTTTGATCCGTACAGACACTATTACTCAATCCTGCAGTTCGCGAGAACCAGTTCACGCTGTACAATTGATAGCAGTGAATTCCTTCGTTCGTTTCTTGATGTCGGAACAGTGGATTGTTACCCGTATTCGGAATAAGGTTCGTCTCTGGAATTTGAGCGTTATCAACATACACTTTGTCATGACTCAACTCAGGCGCGACATTGCTTCCACCTTGCTCTTTGTATTCCACGCCAAAACCAACAGGTTGCGGAGCTGCAGTGAACGAAAATGCATCGCTCTCTTGAAAGAAGGTTTGGAATGATTGTTCAAACTGGTAGGCCTCGCGATTTAAATTGACAAATCGAATATCTGCAAATGGCGTGTACCCATTGGCATCCGTGAGTTGTGACGGATTCGCCGAACCATTATTGAATGCCAAACCATAGGTCACCGGACTCTGCAATTCTGGTACTTCCGCGTGTTTGAAGTCCATGATGGTTTGATGCGGCGTCATGTAGATGTGTTTCACTTCTCTTGCCCCCAAACCGTCTTGCAAGTCGCCTTCTGTGTTATATTCGGCGAGATACACGTATTGATCTTCCTCTTGAGCGCTAGACATCGGATCGATATGTCCGAATCCAAGCATTCTGCTTACATGATAATCCAAGGAAGCGATTCCGAGCATATTGAA
>JBNKGN010000033.1:0-16577 GCA_050289845.1 Crocinitomicaceae bacterium
ATTTTTCCAAAAGGACACATTCACTTGATCCTATGAAGTGCTCTTCAATCAACGCCAATTGTTTTGGTGTGCCATATTGATCATCGGCACCTTGCACAAACAAACCGCGAATGGTGGGGGCAGCGATTTCCTGAGTAATATTCCAATCTTTGAATTGCGCGTCTTTCCAGATAGATGCCCAGGCGTAGAATAAAGCATCGGTTTTGTCGCCGTGGTACTTGCGAAGGCCATCCAATTTACCTGATTGAAAAGCGATTACAGTAGGCGTAATACCAGCAATTGTTTCAGGTTCATTAATTACATGCGCTGCGAGCGTGACAATACCCGAAACGCGTTCTGGGAATTGAGCGGCAAAAAGCAATGCAATCGTGCCACCGTCAGAATGTCCGACCAATAAAAGCTTGCGTTTTTCATTAATTGCGGTTAAAAAGGCAGGAAGTTCGGTCAGGGCATATTCGTGCAGATAATCAGCCTTACGTTGTTGTTTAAATGCACTTGACGTTCCATGTCCACGTCGCTCATACACGATGCCTTCCATCTGAAGACGGTCGCAAAGTTGTTGCGGGAATTGCTTCCATTGACCAATGCTGCCCAATGCCTCGTGGAGAAAAAGAAGAACAACGTCAGTGGCAGCGTCTCCTTCTGGACGAATGGTCTCGTAATGAAGCTGATAATTTTCGAGTGATGCGTGCATGACAAAAAAAAATGAGTTACAAACCGAAGTCTATAACTCATTCAAATGAGTGAGGATAAATTAGTTTTTTACGCGCTCAACATAGACACCAGTTCGTGTGTCAATTTTAATGATTTCGCCAGTATCGATAAACAATGGAACCCGTACTTCCGCTCCTGTTGCAATAGTCGCTGGTTTCATGGTATTTGTTGCAGTGTCTCCTTTAATTCCTGGTTCCGTGTATGTTACTTCAGAAATGATGTGCATCGGCAATTCAAGTACCAAAGGCATTTCTTCTTCTGCATGGAACAAAATCTGACAGATCATTCCTTCCGTTAAGAATTCTGGTTTTTCTACCATTGCTGGCGGAATATTCACTTGCTCAAACGTTTCGCTGTTCATGAATACGTAAGAATCTCCTTCCTGGTACAAATACTGATATTCACGGTTTTCAATCCGAACAATTTCAATCTTATGTCCTGCTGAGAAGGTGAAATCCAACACTTTTCCCGTTTCAATTTGACGCATTTTCGTTCGAACGAACGCAGGTCCTTTTCCAGGTTTCACGTGCTGAAATTCGATAATTTGCACCAATTTTCCATTGTGATTCAAACACAATCCATTCTTAATATCTGCTGTAGTTGCCATGTTTCTTATATTCTGTTGGCGAATATAGGAATTATATTTTTTTCTTTCAATTGGTGCTGAGAATGTGGATATTTGCTTTATGGATTGGAATGATTTTATCGACTATAAAATTGTAGAAATTGGTAAGCGTACCATCTTAATGGGAGGCGTTCTTGGCGCATGTGTGGTTTTAATGGCCACATGGGTTGCTATTAAGATTGCACGTCGGGCTTTGTTGAACCCGCGAATCATTATCAATAAGATTGATAAGAAACGAAGAATATCTATCTTTTTGATTGTCAAATATCTCGGCTGGGTGGTGAGTATCCTCTTAGCGCTTAAGGTGCTAGGGTTTGATATCACGTTGATCATATTTGGATCTACAGCCGTTTTGATCGGTTTGGGGTTTGGATTGCAAGATATTTTTAGAGATTTTGTTTCGGGTATGTTCTTGCTTTTCGAAGGATCACTGAAAATTGGAGATGTCATCGAAGCCGATGGAATTGTAGGACGTGTAAAGGAAATTAACCTGCGTAGTTCTGAGGTGATTACGCAAGACGACGTTACTATTGTGATCCCAAACTCAAAATTCGTTGCGGAAAAAGTAGTGAATTGGTCAATGGACAATGAGCTGGTGCGATTTCAAGTAGAAGTAGCCGTGGCCTATGGTTCTGACGTGGAAAAAGTGATCGCAACCTTGGAAAAAGTGATGGAGGAGAATGAAAATGTTGCCGATTCTCCCAAGGCTTTTGTTCGGTTTACCGACTTCGGCGATTCAGCGTTGCAATTTCAAATGATCTTTTGGTCGAAATTTGGATTTGTAATTGACAATGTTAAATCCGATATTAGAAGAGAAGTTTACAAGAAGTTAAATGAAAACGGTCTGGTAATTCCCTATCCTCAAAGAGATATTCATATCAAAGGATTGGAGAAAATGATGTCCGTTACTAAAACCACAGAAAATTGAAAGAATACTGGGATAAATTATCGCTGGGACAAAAGATAAAATTGATCTTTTTTGCCATTGTCGGATTGCTCATCATCATTTTTGCCTTTTTAAATTGGAAGGTGTATTCGCTGAACCTTGTATTTGGTAAAGTGGAAGTGCCCGTAACTATTTTGGTGTTAATCAGTATGTTCGGTGGGTACGGTTATGCACGCATTTATGGTTGGATGAAATCGCGAAATCAAGATCGTGAAATTAGCTATTTAAAAGGCGAGTTAGCGGCTACCCGAGAGAAATTGCGCAAAGAACCATTGGATCTCAAGGCTAAGGAATCTTCCAATGCGCCAAAGGAAGACTAGGCTTGTGTCAATGTACCACCGTCTTAAATTGCTGATTGTTTTTCTTTCACTTTCAAGTACCGTTTTAGCACAAAACCACGGAAGTATTGAGATAGAAGTGGGAGGTGTTGGTGGTTTTGGTTCTGTTTCGTACCGCAAATCGTTTAAGTCCACGAATCATTTTACGTTTGCCTATCGCGCAGGTCTCAGTTTTGTGCCTATTGATGCCAATAACGGTTTTGGAATTGTCGTACCAGTCCTGGTACATCTCACCTATGGAAAGAACCGCCATTTTTTAGATGTGGGGCTCGGACAAGGTTTTACGGTTACAAGCAAAGGAAATGTCTTCGCACGATTACCTATTTCTCTAGGATATCAATTCGACAATGGTAAACGCATGTATTATCGCGCTGCCTACACGCCACTGGTTTCATACATCTATAATTTTCAATGGGAGCATTGGGCAGGCATCACCATCGGGGTTAAATTGGGATCGTTATGAGCAGATATTTTCTAGTGACATTTGTAGTACTCGTACTTACGGGGTGCAATAAAAAAAAGCAATTTGATGGTCCCGATTTTTATTCGGACGGATTTGAACTCTACACGAAAGCAGACGATTTGTTGGATGGGGAAGATGTTTTGTGGTCCTTTTTCCAACGAACGAATCCCGAAAATACTTTGACAATAGATACGGTCCTCTCGCATTCTGGAGCTAAGAGTGTTCGGTTTTATGCGGCACCTTCAAGCGAAGACAAGGTCTCGAAATGCAGTATTAACAAGCAATTCATGGCGTTTTGGGAAAAGGAAACAGTGGTTGTTGAATTCTGGTGCTATTTGGAAGGAACCGAAAATGTGGATTGGTTGTTTTTCTTTGATCTTGAAGAGAAAGTGCCGATCGGCGCTGGTCCTGGAATGCGTTTAGC
Organism: Crocinitomicaceae bacterium; assembly: GCA_050289845.1. Taxonomy (GTDB): domain Bacteria; phylum Bacteroidota; class Bacteroidia; order Flavobacteriales_D; family Crocinitomicaceae; genus UBA4466. The sequence continues at coordinate 3,511 of JBNKGN010000033.1, forward strand.
GATCGTTGACAATAAAATTTTGCTAGAGCATAAATACCCCAAACCCAATATCGAACAAACTTTAAACCCGACGGAATTCCCCAGAAACCAATGGGTCAAAGTGAAAATGGAAATCTTGTTATCGCGGAAAGATAAAGGTACTGTGCGTGTTTGGCAAAACGATCAATTGATTTTGTCTGCGGACAATTGGCAAACGCTTCCCAAAGATTTATTGTATGCACAGCAAGGCACAAAGGGCATGTACAATCAAATTGAATTTGGGATTACCGCCAACGCTGATGATCAATCGCATGTGTTTTATGTCGATGACGTCAACGTGTATACTTTACCTGAGTAACGGGTTGCCACAGTTTCCAGACACAAACATTGCGAAATCCCGTCCAGGCATTTGGATCTGCAGAATAGATCGTATCGTTTTTCATCACGTATTCGACATTATGAGACCAACCACCGCCAAAAGTAAGTTCTGGAGTATCTCCCCATTCAGCGACATTGCCTCGGGAATTTGCAATAAGCTTGAATGAATTCTTCGAATAGGGCAGATCGCTTGTACTTCGTGTAGGATAGAAAGCGAGACTATCGTTACACGGAGCAATGGCCAACTGAAAAGGCAAATGATTTACACGCCATTTTTCGTATTTCTTACGACGTTTTTGGTGGAATAAGTAATCAGTACTATCAATATAGTCCAGAATAATCAGTCGATCTTCTGTTGTTGGAAGACTGTATACCGGGTAGGGTCTGGACAAATCGGGAACAATGGCGATGTCTTCGAAATGACTGGAATCGCCTTTTCGAACGACAAATTCACCCTGGAAGTATTTTTCTATCGTAAAATGTTGGCCTCGGGGTTGCAGCGTCAGGAAGTCAAAAACGCCATCTTTGATCAATTGGTATTCAAATACACGATCGGAGCGCCATTTACTGAAATCACGAGCTTGTTGTTGTGTCACGCCAACGACGGGATAATCACGGTACGCCGGATGACGTAAATAATTGCCAATCAAAGAATCATGGCATTCTAACAATTTCCAAATATCATCTGGAATTAGCGTGTTTTTATATTCTTGCGAAGTGTCGCCAAAAGTTTTCTTGGTCCAGTATTGATATTCGATCCAATTGAAATTGGTGATTTCGTTGGCATCACACAAAAGAATGGAGTTAACTGGAACGCAGCCTGGTGTTACTTGGTCGTGGTTCTTAACGAGTTGCTGACTATGCCCCTCGTTTAAACAAAGAAGAACAAGCGCGAGTGTAAGAAAAAAATAGGTTCGATTCATCAATAAAATAATGCAATTCGACGAATTCGTTACAAAAGAAAAGGGGAGTTTTGTATCTTTGATTTACCGATGCCGCCACAGAGTTTGGTCAGTGCATCGACTTCGAAAGAAGGGCCCGTACAGTCAATTTGAAGCTTAGGAAAAAAATGTTCAGGGGAGACTTAGGAGTAGGATGGCAGACCGCAAGTTGCTTGCAACCAGAGGGAAACCAAACAGTGGATTCCAGATCACTTCAGCGAACCTAATCGTGTTAATTGAAGCTTCAATTAACCCCCTGTACGGGTTTTTTATTTCCTACCGTAAAATTCCCTGTTCGAATTTCTCTTCAATGAGTAGAATGTTGATCAAAGCAATTCCACACCGACTTCGTTTTTTCTGTTTACGACGTCGAAGGGGGCATTGTACCCCATGAAAAAGTAGTTACTGGTGTGTTTCAATCCCTTTTCTTTCAAAATTGCCTTCAATTGCTGCTTGTACTTTTCGATTTTTGCATCGGAAGCCCACCCTCCAAAACGAATCACAGCAACTTTCTTCAGTTCGATTTCGGAGAGTTCGACACGTTTATTATTCGGTGTCGGAAGCTGATTGAGTTGAATGCCTTCTGGCATGAAAAAGTACATTTCATTCGAAGTGCCTAATCGCATCATCACGGGAGATGTCATCGCGATTTTTTGTCCAGTGTTATTTCCTCCGAAAATATATCCCGCCAGCGCATTGAACCCTTTTCTTGAGAGTGATTCATACGACCCTGGTCCAAGTTCTACACTTGCAACTAACGAGGGGCTGTATTCCCTAATTTCAAATACGTCATCTTTCTCGAGGACTTCCACGGTGCTATTTTTAGAAGGTACTTTTTTGTTCGCAAGAACGCTCGTTACAACGAGGACCGTAAGAGAAATGATTCCCAATAGTAGAAGAATTTTTGTAGTATTCATAGTGTCAAATTGATAAAGGATGGGACACCGAAGCATCCCACCCTCAGATGAAAACGATCCTAAAATCTACTCCGCTACTACCTGGATCGTTTCTGCTAAATATTTATTTCCATTTACTTGTACAAAGTATGTGCCTGCTGGAAGTCCTGACACTTGTACCGTATTCGAGTTGCTTGATCGAACAACTGCACCTGTCATGGAAATGATTTCCAATGATTCAATTGGGGTACCTTCGACCTGAACAAAATCGCTTGCTGGATTGGGATATATTGAGATATTTACTTTCTCTAAATCGTTGATAGAAGCCGTGCTAGGATCAAGAACGCGATCAATTACGTGAACGACGCCATTGTCTGCAGCCACGTCCGCCAGTGTTACGGTCGCATCATTAATCATCACATCGGAAGTCAAATCAACCAATACGGATTCGCCATTCAATGTCGCAACAGTGCCATTCATTAAATCCATCGCGAATACTTCGGAACCAACCACGTGATACAATAGAATATCCCCCAGGTTTGGAAGCGCAAGAAGTCCGTTAATATCTGTGTTCAAAGCAGTCGCTAAGTCATCAAAAGCTTGGTTTGTTGGAGCGAAAACGGTGAACTTTGCTAACGGATCTGTCAATGCAGGTAACAATTCTGCTTGAATCACGGCAGCTGCTAATGATGTAAATCCGTTATCTAGTGCCACGTCAACAACTGTTTCAACTGGAAGTACTACTGCGTCCAACACGTGAACAACTCCATTGCTTGCGGAAAGATCTGCCAGGGATACTTGTGCTTGATTGACAAATACTTCAGCATTTGACGTTACGGTTAATTTCAATGAGTTGGTTGCACTAACAGGTTGTGCGATGTCTCCATTAGTGATGTCTCCTGAGTTGACCACTGCTCCTAAAACGTGGTACGTTAGTACATCTGTTAAATTAGGCAGAGCCAAAATACCTGTAACATCAGTGTTCAATGCTGTAGCTAAATCGTCAAAGGCCTGATCGGTTGGAGCAAAAACTGTGAATGTTCCTAGTGGATTTGTCAAAACGGGAAGCAATTCTTCTTGAATAACAGCTGCCGTCAAAGATGTGAAGGAATTATCAATGGCGATATCCACTACGGTCTCTACTGGAAGAAGAACGGCGTTTGTGACGTGTACAACCCCATTGTCTGTTGTTAAGTCTGCCGTTGTTACTTGTGCTTGATTAACAAATACTTCGTTGTTACTCGTCAACGTAAGCTTTAATGTGTTGGTAGCGCTTAAAGGTTGTGCGATGGTACCATTAGTTACACCAGAAGAAGGCACCTCAATACCAAGTACATGGTAGAGAAGGATATCGTCTAGATTTGGCAATGCCAGAAGTCCGTTAATGTCCGTATTCAATGCCGCTGCGATATCGTCAAAAGCTTGATTTGTAGGTGCAAATACCGTTAGTGTCGCATTTACGTCTTGCAAAGCACCATCCAATCCTTCCTGAATCAAGGCTTGTTCAAGGTAGGTGTGATCAGGACTTGGTACGATCACGTCGTCGAAGACATTTGTTTGCGCAAAAGAAGAGAAAGAGGTTCCAACCGCTACCACGATTAAAACTTTAGATAAAAGAGTCAAATTTTTCATAATGTTTAATAATAAGATTAAAACGTTAAACAAAACTAGGTATAAATGTTTAACTAAACTTATAAAAGATTAAACAATAAATGTTAAATAGAGTTAATGTGCAGAATATCAACTGTATAGAAATATGGAAAAAATAGCTTTTGGGGAGTCAATGCTTGTTTTGGCAACGATTTCGGTTTAACATACTTTATGTTAAGCACTATTGTTCGGAAGTTTAGGGATCTTCTTGATCTTGGCGATTACGATGTATTTTTCTCGAAAAGTTGCGTGGTTTGAGTTGGTAAAGCGCCCCGATGAAACAGTAAGGTCCGAGGCTAAAGACGCTTGATTTGATCTTGCGTTATATTCTAAGCGGCTATTCTAATATGAGTAGTCGCTTTTTTTAGCACAATACATCTCGCGAGCTTCATGCGCTCACAGGACACTATTGACATTGCCAGCAGAATGGTTTGAATTCGGGTGTGGATGCATTCTTCCTTGAGCCTTTGTGGTTAAAAAAAGACCCGCAGTGCGAACCGAAGAAAGTTAGTCGCGACTTACAAAAGCGTTTCGATGATCTTGTCCATGGAATACCCTTCAGCTTCCGCACGATAGTTTCGCACCAAACGGTGACGAAGAATAGGTTTTGCCACAGCCTGAACGTCTTCGATATCAGGGGAATATTTCCCTCTCAAAGCGGCGTGACATTTAGCTCCCACAATAAGATATTGCGATGCGCGTGGACCTGCTCCCCACGTGATGAAGTTTTTGGTAATCTCTGGTGCTGTTTCGCTGTTGATGCGTGTTCTTCCAACCAGTTTTACCGCATATTCCAAAACGTTATCAGCAACTGGAATTCGACGGATCAAATCTTGATATTGCATGATTTGTTCTCCTGTTAGAATCTGGTTTAGCGAGAATTTTTCGTCCGAAGTGGTCGCCTTTACAATCGCCAATTCTTCTGTGTAAGACGGGTAATCCACCCAAATATTGAACATGAAACGGTCTAGTTGCGCCTCTGGAAGGGGATAGGTTCCTTCTTGCTCAATCGGGTTTTGCGTTGCCAATACAAAGAACGGTGCGGGCAGTTTAAGCGTATTTCCTGCAGCCGTTACCGAACGTTCTTGCATCGCTTCAAGGAGTGCAGATTGCGTTTTCGGAGGTGTACGGTTAATCTCATCCGCAAGAATGATGTTGGAGAACAAAGGACCTTTTATGAATTTAAAATTGCGATTCTCGTCCAAAACTTCCGATCCAATAATATCGGATGGCATCAAGTCAGGGGTAAATTGAATGCGGTTGAATCCCAATCCCAAACAATCGGAAATGGTGTTCACCAAAAGTGTTTTTGCCAATCCAGGTACACCAACAAGTAAGCAGTGTCCACGTGAAAAAATCGATATGAGTACCTGATCAACTACATCGTCCTGTCCAACAATCACCTTGTGGATTTCATTTTTAAGTTCTTTGTAATGAGCTACTAACTGGTCGACAGTTTCTTTATCAGACATAAAACAGGGTTTAATTATGCTTAAATATACACATTAAGCCGTCAAAGGATCAATGATTAGAGATGTTTTAACCACGGATTAACGAAGTCACAGTTTTGGAAATCTTCATCGATTCGGATGTAGGCATTACCAATTTTACTTCGGGTCCATTCGGCAATAATTTTTTGGCGTTTGTCTGCTTCTGCAGCACGTGTAATCAACGCGTAATCATCTTTTAGGTTGGCACGATGCGGCTCTGTTCTTTTGACAAGTTTCACAATTCGAACTCCTTGCTTGCGTTCTGCTTGATTCACATAGAAACTCGGTTGTGAAACATCGCCTGGCTTCATGGCATCTGTTAAAAGGTAGATGTCGCGGTCAATTTCACTTAAATTTTCCGAATCCCATAAAACATCGCCTGTATATGGATGTGTGATTGTTCCGTTGTTCAATCGTGTGGTTTCGTCATTGGAGAATTTTTCGACGGCTTCTGACCAGGTAATTGCACCTGTTTTAAGCAATTGATAGCATGAATCAACCCGCATTGCTGCTTCGTCTAAGCTTTCTGGATCAAATTCAGGTATGATCAGAATGTGCTCACAGATATAGTCGTCCCCTTTGCGATCCACTAATTTCATAATGTGGTAACCGTAGGTTGTTTCAAAAATCTCTGAGACTTCGCCAACTTTTAAATTGTAAGCGGTGGCTTCAAACTGTGGAACCATCATACCACGTGTCGCCTCGATTCTACCTCCTTTTGCCGCACTTCCAGGGTCCATGGAATTAACGCGGGCTTGCGTTGAAAAAGAACGACCTTCCTCAACGATTAATCGTCGGATTTCAACAAGTTTATCGTAAGCACGTTTTTTATCGGATTCACCAATTTCTGGATAGATTACGATTTGCTGGAAACCCATTTGGGAGTTGATCAACGGAATACTGTCGAGCGGAATGCTGTTGAAAAAGCGTTCAACTTCACGTGGGGTAACGCTCACATCTTGCGTAATGGTACGCTCCATTTCTTGAGAAAGCAATTGGTTTTGAATGACTTTCCAAAATTCGGCTTTGATTTGTGCAATCGTTTTACCGTAGAACTCCTCCAGTTTTTGACGTCCACCTATTTGAGCTTCGATCACACGGAGTCGTTGTTCCATTTCTCCGTCCACTTGTGCTTCTGGAATGATAATACTATCAAGTGCTGCCTGTGTAAGGAGCAGGTTTTGGTACAACAGTTCTTCCAGGATTTGACAATCCATTTCTGGAGTCACGGGAACTTGAGCTTGAATAGCTTGCAATTTTTGCCCTTGAATGTCAGAAAGAAGGATAATATTATCTCCGACCTGCGCCGCGATTTTATCGATCGTTTTTTGTGCAAATGTTCCGAACGAACTGCAAAGGATCAGGCTACAAATGAATGTTAATCTCATGTTTTTTCTTTAATTCTTTCAATAATTTGGCTTCGTTTTTCTCACGAATATCATTAAGTCGCTGCGAAACAATAATACTTCTGATTCGATCACGTAAAAAGGCAAGCGGAGGTGCTTCATCCTTTAATTTGTAGTCCAAAATGTTTAAAAAGTACCAATGTTCGTCATCTGAAAAATAGGTCTTAGTTCTGTTAAGAACGATATTGTCAACGTTGTATTTCGTCAGTGGAATGTCCTTTGCCAATTCGTCAAAATAAATCCAAGAGGAATCGTCGAAATAATAGTTCTGCGCATAAAGTTTAGCATAAGAATTTATTTCAGCGAGGTCTTTATCATTTTTTAACAGGTAGTGGACGTGCACGTCTTCGGCTTTAAAATCGAGTTCCTTCGGGATTTTTAAGTAAAGTGCCTGAACGATATAATCGTTTAATAAAAATTCGTCCCGGTGTTCATCATAATACGCTTGCAGTTCATCGTCGGAAACAATGGTGTCGAGTAATTGACGTACACGTATTTCTTCGAGGTAATATTTGGAAAGATCGCCCTGGTATTCCGATGAACGCAGCTCCACAAGTTTCCACTGATCGGGATGGTTTTCTGACAATTCTTGCTTGTAGACTTCGAATTCGCACCAGCGGGTTACAAAAGCACGAAGATCTTCTTTGTCGTCGAATTGCATCCCCATATGTTTCATTAATACATAGGCGTCGCTTTCGGTTAATTCGGCATCGCCAACAGTAGCCAATACCTTTTCATTGTCATTGCATGAGAGCAAAAAACAAAACAGGCTGACAACAAGGCCAGCCTGAATGTAAGGTATTTTGAGCTTACTTACCAAGATTGTATAACGCTTCTTCGTTGACCACAATTTTGTGTTTCGCATTCAATTCTTTCAACCACTCTTCTTCCAGGTAGGTTTGATAATCAGAAGTAACGGCACCTTTCGCTTCGTCAAATTCTTTCTCCCCTGGAGCCAGGATTTCGGAAACTTTCGCCACGTAGTATTTACCGTCGAGTTCGTAAATGGCATTAACGCCTTTCGACAAATTCTGATCTTGAACGTATTTCGATTTTTCGATATCGAATTTACCATCTCGGTGACGGGTGTTTAGTTCGCTGTCTTTATTTACAACTGAAACGATGTACGACATTTCTAAGGTCTCTCCACCAGCAGCTGTCAGCATTCCGTACACTTGTTCTGCGGCTTGTTTCGTTGTACATTCAAAGATGTCTGCGTCGTAGCGTTTGTTCCACATATACGATGAACGGTGATCCGCATGGAATTTTTTCAATCCCGTAGTATCTTTCATCGCCTTGTTCCAAACTTTGTCGGACATGATTTCGTACAATAGAATTCCATCGTGGTATTCTGTCACCAAAGCTTTGTATGCAGGGTATTTTTCTTCCAATTTCGATTCTTCATAATCAAGAATTGTTTTCTTTTCCCAGACTTTGTATTGTTCGTCTACCATTCCTTTGATTTCATTGGTACCACGCAAACCTTTGTAATTGCTTTGCAAGAACATTGCGAAATCACGTTGTGTAAACTTCTGCTTGTCAAGAATGAACATTGGTTTGTCCTTTTTGATTTGAGCAGGAGAGAAGTTTCCAGCGTAGAACGTTGAATCCATGTTTTCATAGAACCACTTGCGTCCTTTCGCTGATTTATCTTTGAATTTGTATTCTTTTTTCAATTTTCCAACAAACGAATTTTGTGTTTGTTTTGAACGCTCGTCTTTAGAAACACGTGATTCCAAGCTTTTACGCATTTCAGAGAATTCTGGTACTGGATATTGCTTGATTCGTTTGATGATATGGAAACCGTATTCAGTTTGAACAGGTTCACTAAAATCTCCGTCTTTTGCCAGTGAGAATGCAGCGTCTTCGAATGCAGGCAACATACGTGTTGTGGTTCCTGTTCCAAATGGCGGTAATTTCCCTTCTTTGTTCACGGAAGATGGATCGTCTGAATACTTTAGTACCAATTCCTCGAAGTTGGCACCATCCACCAATAGTTGATGAATCTCATTTGCTTTTGCCTTAGCATCCGAAATAATTTGTGGGTTTTCGTTCGATCGTGCTGAAATAAAAATGTGCGAAGCTTCGATGCTACCACGTGAAGGACGTTTATCATGTACGTACAAGATGTGGTATCCAAAACGCGTTCTGAAAGGCATGGATACTTTTCCTACTTCTGTTTTATAGGCCATGTCTTCGAATGGATAAACCATTTGGAATGCAGTGAAATATCCGAGGTCTCCATTGTTTTGTTTTGCAGAAGGATCTTCCGAGCCACCAGGACCTGAAGCCACAGTCGCGAAATCTTCTCCGTCCACGATACGCTTGCGCAAATCCATAATGCGTTTGTAAGCAACCATTGTGTCTTCTGGCGCGGCATTCGGCGTGATTCGAACGAGAATATGTGAAGCGCGTACTTCGTTTTTCGTGCGGTAGTATGCTTCATTCACCAAATCTTCGATTTTCATCGAATCAACGAGGTAGGGAAGTGCCAATTGCTTGGTGTATCCATTCAACTCTTTTACCAATTTCGGAATGGTATCGTATTGCAAAGCTTCGGCTTCAACAACTTTTAATTTAAACTTTTTGAAAAGTTCCATATACTCATCCAAAGATGCTTTGTCGTACTTAGGATCGTTGTTGTTTTTCAAATAGATTTGCAAGAACTCTGACTTGGTGATCTTTTTGTTGTCAATCGTCATGATAACGGGATCATCCTGAGCAAAGGTCGCTTGCCCCAAAACAAATGTAAGTGCTAGAACAAAAAGTTTTCTCATAATTTAAATTATTTTTTGGACTGCCAAATATAACGTGTACAGACCTATTATTGGTTTGGTTTGCAGAATTATTTTATACTGTAATTTGGTGCCTCTCTTGTTATGGTAACATCGTGCGGATGGCTTTCCAATACTCCTGCACTTGTAATACGAACAAATTTCGAGCCTTGAAGCGATTCAATCGTTGGTGCACCGCAATATCCCATTCCTGAGCGAAGTCCACCAATAATTTGATACATCACTTCGACTAATTTTCCTTTAAATGGAACGCGACCTGAAATTCCCTCCGGTACTAATTTTTTTACATCGTCTTCATCATTTTGGAAGTAACGATCTTTCGATCCTTTCTGCATCGCTTCCAAAGATCCCATTCCGCGGTACGTTTTAAATTTACGTCCCTGATAGATAATCGTTTCCCCTGGAGATTCTTCTACTCCTGCAAACATTGATCCAACCATAACCGTATCTGCTCCGGCAGCAATGGCTTTTACAATATCACCAGTGTAGCGAATTCCACCGTCGGCAATTACAGGAACACCCGTACCTTCCAAAGCTCTCGCAACGTCGTTAACTGCTGTTAGCTGTGGTACACCAACTCCTGCGATAATTCGCGTTGTACAGATAGATCCAGGACCGATTCCAACTTTCACTGCGTCTGCCCCAGCATCTGCTAAATACTTCGCAGCTTCAGGCGTCGCAATATTTCCAACAATCACATCCAATTGCGGATATTTTGCTTTCAATTCTTTCAATTTGCCGACCACACCTTGTGTATGACCGTGTGCTGTATCGATAACCACGGCATCAACGCCCGCCTCAACCAATGCGTCTACACGTTCCAATGTGTCAGGAGTAACTCCCACAGCAGCTGCAACGCGCAAGCGCCCATAAATGTCTTTACACGAATTGGGATGCTCTTTCACCTTAATGATGTCGCGGAATGTAATCAAACCAATCAAGCGATAGTCTGCATCGACAACAGGTAGTTTTTCAATTTTATTTTTTTGAAGGATGTCCTCCGCCGTTGAGAGGTCGGTTTCTTCCGAGGTAGTGATAATGTTGTTAGAAGTCATTACTTCTGCAATCGGTCGGTTCAATTGCTTTTCAAAACGAAGATCGCGATTGGTAACAATTCCTTTCAGGATTCCATTTTCGTCAACTACAGGGATCCCTCCGATTTTATTTTCTTTCATTAATGCCAGCGCATCCGAAACATTTGCATCTTCCGATAATGTTACTGGATCCAAGATCATTCCGCTTTCAGAACGCTTTACCATTCGTACTTGTAAGGCCTGCGCTTCGATCGACATATTTTTGTGCACAACCCCAATGCCTCCTTGCTGCGCGATTGCGATCGCTAATTTTGCTTCTGTAACCGTGTCCATCGCAGAAGACACAATAGGAGTGTTGACAGAAATGTTACGTGTGAGCTTACTTTTAAGAACCACGTCTTTCGGTAAAACTTCAGAATAAGCTGGGACAAGCAAAACGTCGTCGTAAGTAAGTCCTTCTTTGATTTCGGAGATATTGGTAAGAGACATAATAATGAACTTATTTGTGAAATAAATTCTTGCAAAAGTAGTAATAAAAAGTCGTTAAACCGTTTCGATCTCTTATATTCTGCCCGCATACTTAACTCAAGCGTTGTGAGGTCTCAATAAATCTCTTTTATTTGATCGAAGAAAGATGCGTATATCCTTTGCACCGAGGAACTGTTTTTGTTAAAGAACTTAAAAAGATTCGATGAAATTGATTATATTGAGTAGACTTGTAATTAAATGAAGCAACTTACAGCGATACTTTTGTTGGCTTTTTTGGCCTTCTCTGATCAGTCTTTTGGTCAGGATGAAGATTCTTTGCTACTTGCAATTGACAGTAATCTTATCCAACTTTCGGGCGTCGTAATCAACGACCAAACACTTGATCCTATGCCGTATACCACGGTGTATGATAAAACCTTGCGTCACGGTGTAATTGCCGATTATTACGGCTATTTTTCGTCGGTGGTGTTGCCTGGAGATACCTTGATTTTCTCCTATTATGGGTATCAAACTTCGACATTTATTGTTCCCGATACCCTCACAGAACGACGGTATTCGATCATTCACATGTTGCAACGCGACACCTTGAATCTACCTGAAATTGTTGTGTATCCCTGGCCTTCTCGTGAGGATTTTGCACGTGCTTTTATTGAAATGCGACCGTATGATGACGATATTCGACGGGCTCAAAGAGAACTTTCAGGTGAAAGTCTGGCTTTCGTTGCTGCGCGATTGGAAGGAGATGCATCACTTGCCTACGGAAACTCCCAAAATCAATACTACACGAAGTTGTACACCAATGGGCAATTACCTGCCAATAACCTCTTCAATCCATACGCTTGGGCGAAATTGATCCAGGATTGGAAGGCTGGGAAACTGGCGCGCGAATAATCACTTTTCGAAGAGTTCTACTGAAATCGTAAAAGGATTTCGAACGCTTTCTTACTATTTTTTTGGATTAAGTAACGACAGTTGTTGTGGCTGCGCAGAGTTAAATACGGGATAACAAATAAAGTATTTTTCGACAGGCTCCGCGAGAGCAGAGATATTGAGGTTGTCCGAAGCCTTGGAGACTTCAATGATTTCCCCCGATTTCATCAAAAGGTTGATATGCTGTTTGGCATCGTTATATGCGCTGTTGGTTAAAACATCGTTGTACACGAAATATTTTGCATCCTCCAACGGAATGGACAGTTTTTCGCTAACGGTCTTTTTAATGCCTTCAATTACTTCTTTGGAAAAAGGTTCTTTAGAGACTTTTATTTTAAACAGGCGGCGATCGATCAAACGTTGGGATAATTCTCTTAGAATAGTGTCCTCACTCGACTGCCAAACCTTGATGGCGCCCATAATATCGTAATCGTCCAATTGCGCGAACCATTCCAAAACTTTCGGGTCGGATTTGAAATCGGTACTACTTATTTTGTTTTTAAGGAAGAAATTCAGGGCAGGACTGCAAAATACTTCTTGACCCTGCAACACCAATTCCTTCGCTCTTCTCAGTACATGGATGAGCATAAATTCGGCGGCAACGACTGTTTTGTGTAAATAGACCTGCCAATACATCAGCCTGCGTGCTACCAAAAATTTCTCGATCGAATACACCCCTTTTTCCTCCAAAACAAGATTTCCATTGGCGACATTCATCATTTCAATGATTCGATCACTTCCGATTTTTCCTTCGCTGACTCCGGTGTAGAAACTATCGCGGTTCAGGTAATCCATGCGATCCATGTCAAGTTGACTAGAAACAAGTTGGTACAGGAATTTTTTCGGATAGGTATTTCTAAAAATCTCCAGGGCAAGATCCAATTCGCCGTTAAATTCTTCGCTCAATCGTTCGATAAAGAACATGGAAATTTCTTCGTGATGCACACCTGTAACGATATCGTGTTCCAAAGCATGGCTGAAAGGACCGTGTCCAATGTCGTGCAATAAAATGGCTAAAAGTGCAGCGCGTTCTTCTGTTTCGGAAATCTCATGACCTTTTCTTCGGATGGTGGTAATCG
>JBNKGN010000034.1:0-16521 GCA_050289845.1 Crocinitomicaceae bacterium
CTTTTTGGCAGACGAAATGCGCAAAAGAAACATTCAACTACCACTTCAGGCAAAGGACAATTTTCTCAATGCAGTTTGCTCAGGAAAAAATCTCGACGCGGTTTGCTCGGACTTCCATGTTTCGCAACAAGAAATGATTGCCCTTTGGAGAGAATTCCAAAATTCGTTCAATGATTCTCGCCAGTAATTCGACGGATAGCACACATTTTATCTCGTTAAACGAGGTGGAAGGTGGTAAAAATTGCCACGAAAATAACAGCCACTTTGATATCTTCTTCTACGCCATCCCAATCCACATCGATTGACCAGCGGTTGTAATTGTCGGAGAAAACAGTGCGAATAGTACCATCAAGATCCCCTGAAATATCCCAGCGTTCGTAATCATCCGAGAAGGTGGTGCGAATTGTGATGGTTTTGTCGTGTCCGCGAATTTCCCAGCGATCAAAATCATTCGAAAAGGTCGTTCGCAACGTGACATCGCCTATTTTCCATTGATCCCAGTCTTCAGAGAAGCTTGTACGAATCGAAGTGTTCCCACAATTCCAATGATCCCAATCATTCGTAAAGGCGGTTCGAAAGCTAAGTCCGTCGTAATCCCAACGGGAAAAATCGTCGCTAAAAACGGTCTTTAACTGCTGTGCATTTGCAACAATTCCCCAAAAAGAGAGAAGGAGGAATAGAAGGAATTTTTTCATAAAGGCTTCTTTAATCGACGGTACTGCATAAAACGTACCATTACATAATCACGTTGGTTTCTTTGTCGAAACGTTTGTAGGAAATGGTTACTGCTAACACGGCAAGACCTAACATCACGGTAAAACTAATGAACAGCAAACCATAATCCAATGTGCCAGCGATGAGTTCCTTTGTCGAAAGAACGATGTTCACTACGGGAATTGCCGCGGTGATTGAATTCAATTCGATACCTGGGAAAAAGCCGATCATTGCAGGCAGCACCATGACGATGTTCAACGGCGTGATAATACTTTGTGCTTCCTTAAAGCTTTTGGCGTACACAGCGATTGGAATCATCACCCCTGCAAAAAAAACGGTCAGTGGCAATAGCAAAGCGTACAACATCAAAATAAAGGTAGGACTTAAGATCTCGTGAATGATTTCTAAGAGCATTGGATCTTTCACCACATCCATAACTTCGATAGACAAGAACAAACCAAGCAATGCGCATGAAGAGGCCATCAATCCTGAAAGCACGACCACGCCCATTTTTCCAAAGAGAATTTGCCAGCGTTTGACAGGAGTGGTTAGCAATGTTTCAATGGTACCACGTTCTTTTTCTCCCGTAAACAAATCGATAGCGGGATACATACATCCTAAGAACCCAAAGGCAATAAAAATGTAGGGAAGAATCCCTCCTGCCAATTTTCCAACCATCTCTTTTCCAGAAGCGATATTTTCGTAAGAAACAGCAATGGGTTCCAAATCGGATTCTTTTAATTGAAGATCGGCATAGCGTTCTTTTTGAGCTATATCACGAATCGCTTCGAGATAAACTTCAGCGCGATCTTTCATTCCCATGTCGGTGGCGTTATAATAAACGGTCACAGGTGCAGGCGTTTTGGAAGCCATCATCTTATCGAAGGACATTGGCAGGACCATTGCTACTTGAATACTGTCTGCTTTCAATTGTTTCATTAGCGAAACACTGTCTTTAAAAAGTATCAATTCTTTGGGCCCCATTTCCTTCGGGAGCTGATTCATTTGGGCAATCACATAATTGTCTGGAGTCCCTACAAAACCAATTTTCACCTTTTTTTTGGCAGCTTCTTCGCTAAAGGAGGAGGAAACACCAACGAATACGTTTAGAATTATCGGAAAAATCAAGACGGGAATTACCAACATCATCATCAAAGTGCGTCGGTCACGAAGCGTATCTTTCAGTTCTTTTTTGAATATTGTAAAAATCATAACGTTGCGTTTTGATGAGCGTTAACAATGCGAATAAATTCAGCGGTAAGGTTTTCGGATTGCATTTCTGTTTTAAAACGTTCCATGGTGCCGTCAAAGAGCATTTTACCTTTATGAATGATCGCCAAATCATCACATAATAAGTCAACCTCACTCATAATGTGACTTGAAAATATTACCGTTTTTCCTTCGTTTTTACAATCGCGAATCAATTGAATGATATTTTCTGCTGTAATAACGTCAAGACCACTTGTTGGTTCATCGAAGACAACTACTTCAGGATCGTGAATCATAGTGCGACAAATCGACACTTTCTGCTTCATTCCAGTCGAAAGTTTACCGATGCGTTTTCCTTGAAAATCATTCATATCGAGCAGTGAGTACAAACGTTCTTTCCGTGCTTCGAATTCCTCTTTGGGAATTTCGTACAAATCAGCAAAGTATTTCAACACTTCATTTGGCGTCAACCGCGCATACAATCCCGTAGATCCTGTTAAGAACCCCAACTTTTTTCGCGCCTCTTGTGGTTGTGCCACGGCATCTATTCCAGCAATTTTAATGGACCCTGAAGTAGGTTTGAAAATGGTGGAAATCATGCGGAGTGTGGTCGTTTTTCCAGCGCCGTTCGGTCCAAGTAATGAAAATACACGTCCAGGTTGACAGGTAAAACTTACGTCATCAACGGCAACAGCAAGTTTTTCGTCAGTATTGAGTTCTTTCCGCTGTTGTTTTGAGAGCGTGAATTCCTTTCGCAGATTAAGTATTTCGATCATCGTGAAAAGTGTTTTTCCAAAATTAGTTATAAATCTAGAAAGCACTATATTTAATCCATGGCTTATGATGAATACCTACAGGAACGGATCGAACGCGTGTTGAAAGAAAAATCTGTCGTTTACGAAGCAAAAAAAATGATGGGAGGATTGTGCTATATGGTGGACGATAAAATGTGTTTTGGAATCATTAATAACGATTTGATGGCACGCGTTGGAGACACGGCATACGCTGATTTAATAGTGCGTGAAGGAGCACGCCCGATGGATTTTACCAAACGCCCGATGAAAGGATATCTCTACGTTTCCCCTGAGGGAATTGATTTTGATGACGACCTTGCGTTTTGGGTACAGAAATGCCTCGATTTTAATCCAGAAGCAAAATCCAGTAAGAAAAAGAAGTCGTAGCCCAAATTCTAAAAAAAAACGAATGCCTTTGCGCCGGTAGAAAAATCAATCTTCATTGAAATTTCACCTTGTTGTTCCCATGTGAATTGTATCCGCTATTTGGAGGGTACAGCAGTGCCTTCGAATTCAACATTCGAATAAAAAACAGAGATCAAATCTTTTAACTCGTACACATTTTTATAGCCATAGCCGAAGAGGTTGATGTACGTAGGAATATTTAGCGCCATCGTCACGGGAAATTCTTTCGGCCCATTAGGTAGAGCATTCAATTCCATAAGTTCTTGTTCTCTTGGACTTAGAGATTTCGTCGGAAAATAGAGATAGTCGTAGTCGAAGTTGTTGTTGCAATAAATCAGAATTCGCGTGTTGGTATCTGGGATAAGCCGAGCCAATCGTTCCTGCGTAAAATCGGAAAAATCAAGATGAATGGCACCTTTTAAATGCTTGGCATCGTACATTTCTTTCGAACGGGTGTCGAGAATAACGGTGTTCTTTTCGGTACTCATTTTCTGAAACGTTTCTAAGGACACAAGGCGATCCTTGCGATGCTCCTTTGCTTGGAGAGCGAGTTCTAAGAAAATATCAAAATCGACATAGGAGGCATCCCGATAAATGGTGTCCAAAGTGTTGTTCTGACTCCAGATTGTTGAAGTGAAAAGAAGGGCGAAGATTATTACAAAATAGTTCATTTGACAAGATTTTATATGCCCTTGTACAGATGATTTTCGTTAAAGTTCAAATAGGGGATTATTCGCAAATGCGTCCTTTGTGTGTTCCTGAATTAAATTGCGCGTCCAATTGACGCAATTCTTCCAGTAATTCTGCTGATGGAGGCGTATTCTGCAATGTTGAGAGATCGGGTTGTCCTGCATCTACCCAGGCGGTATACCAGATCGAACCTACGGCTAAAATGGCTTTGCGCAATCGTCTTTCGACCATCCCATTCATGCGACGGTGGTATTCTTGTGAGAATTCATACGAGTATACGGCAACCGTGGTATTTCCACGTTGTTCGAAGCTGTATTTCGCGTCTTCGTCAAATTCGGCTGTGAGTTCTTTTTCTATGCGCAGTACAGAATCTACGGCAAGATGTGATTCTTTTACGGCTTTCCAAATGTATGCTTCGATATCGTCAATGTACTCCGCTTTCCCCACGAAATAGTCGTAGTCCTCGCTGTTAATTTCAACGAGACGGCTCTCCCACAATCCGTGAATTCCTTTCTGTCCTGTCAGTTGGCCGTTGTAATTTTCGGTGGTATGCAGGGGTACATGTGCATCACCGATATAATGACCAATGTCCGCCGAATATTTTAAAATCAAATCCACGTTTTTTGCTTCAAATGCCTTCTGCAATCTAAATTTCATGACTTTAATGTGCCAGGGAACGATTCCGTAAGCCTGTAAGGTGTCTTCAGTAAATTTCGCGACAGCATCATCCCAACGTTGGGGAACAACAAGAAACGGGTCTTCTCCAGTATGTACATAATGATCAATATCGATGTAATGGCGCTGTGCTTCTCCGTCAACTGCGTATCTGCGTTTGTCAGGATCCACGGCATGTTCTGTGATGTACTCTAGATGCTCTTTGTAAAACCCGAACATCTCTGGCGGTAAGGTGAATGTCGCAATTCGATTGATGCGCTTGTGACCAAAAAATCCCCATCGAACTTTTGAGTCCGACTCATGTTGTGCACTCTCTGTCAGCAAGAGCAGCGGCAGCAGAAGTAGCAGGAATTTATAATTTGACCAGTTTGCCATCTTTTAAAATTGGAATCACCTCTGTTTGATTGGGGGTGAGACAATACTTGATATCGTCGTTTAAATTTAAGTTTTTTAATCGTCTTCTGTGCGAACTTGATTTTAAATATCCCAAAGGATTGACCCACGCCGAGAGATAAAGGTATTTTGCCGCGATAGAAGAATCTTCATCTGAAGTAAATTTCCCTGTTCCAATGAGGTATTCTGAGATGGCTCCTGCACAAATGGTATCTTCCAAATTGAATTTGTCTTGCCAACCTGAGCACAGACAGAGTGTGTTCTTGTTTTCGGCTTCTAACCATTGACAAAGGGCGTCCAGATTGATGAGGGAACCTACAACAACGGTGGGAGCATCACTTGCAATTGATAGCGCTTTCGTGCCATTGGTTGTCGAAAGAACAACATCCTGATCGCGCAGTTCCTCTTTCATATAGGAATAAGGGGAGTTGCCGAAATCAAACCCTTCGACAATTTCACCTTTTCGCTCGGCACCAACCAAATACCCTTTCGCCTGGTATTCGCGCGCTTCTTCAATCGTAGCAACAGGAATAATCGAACGCACACCGTATTCAAAAGCAGCGCAAATAGCGGAAGTAGCCCGCAATACATCGATCACAACAACGATATCATATTCTCCTTTGAAATAGGCGTACTCTCCCGGAGTAAAGCATACTTCGATATGTTTTCTTTCATCCATAAAACGAAATTAAACATTTACGGGAAATTACAATTGTTTGACAATAGCAAGTACATCTATCCAAAAAAATAGGTATTTGTACGTATTGACAATTCGCTCGATTCTCACTAGGTTTGAATTACCTAGCCAATTAACTATTTACTATGGGGTATTTTACACTCAAAAAGGGGCGTGACAGTCAATTCTATTTTTCCTTGCACGCAGAAAACGGAGAGATATTATTACAAAGCGAAGGCTATAAAAACAGTGATGCTGCAGAAAATGCCATCGAATCAACACGTACTAATGCGTCCTTTGAAAGTCGTTTTGACCGAAGAAGATCGAAGGACGATCAATTATATTTTGTTCTGAAAGCTGCGAACGGACAAGTGATCGGGACGAGTGAAATGTATTCTTCCGATGCTGCACGTGAAGCAGGTATTGCCGCTGTGATGAAGAACGCGCCAATGGGAAATGTCGTTTTCAATGAAAAGTGAGTGTCTGTTTAAAGGGAAACCTAAGAGTAATTTTTCGTTGAATCACTCATTCACTTTATTGTTCGCAGACTGCTCATTTTCGATTAACCCTGTGGTTCTTTTTTGAAAATTTTCGCGTCTGCTACGAAAGTTCCAAAGGGGAGAATGGAGGCAAGAAGACTCCAGAGCAATGTTGCCGTTTTCCACTTGGCGTTTGTGCTGTAGGCGTACACCCAAATGCAATAGGCAATAAAAAGGACACCGTGAATCATTCCAACAATTTTGTTCGGCATTCCCATGTCCATGAAATATTTCATTGGGACGGTGATAGCAAGTAATAAGTACGAAATTCCTTCAAGGATGGCGAGCAGACGCAATTGTCCGATAAGCGTTTTTATATTCACGGGGTATTTTTTAAGCGTTGTTCTAATGCAAACAATTCGTCGCGAAGGCGTGCCGCTTCCATGAAGTCGAGTTCTTTCGCCGCGGTTTCCATTAATTTACGAGTATGTTTAATCGATTTCTCCAATTGTTCTTTGCTCATGTATGCAATTACAGGATCGGCTGCCAACTGAAGCGTTTCTTCTGGGATATATTCCGTTGGTCCGTCGCCATCTGCCACTTTGGTCGAATGGAGAATCTTTTCTTTTGATTTTTTAAGCGCAGTTGGAACCATGCCGTGTTCCTCATTGTATGTTTCCTGCAATTTTCGACGTCGCGCGGTTTCGTCTATGGTTCTTTGCATCGAGTCCGTCATTCGATCGGCGTACATGATCACCATGCCGTTGACATTTCTTGCGGCGCGACCAACAGTTTGAACAAGGGATCGCTCGTTGCGCAAAAAACCTTCTTTGTCCGCATCTAAAATTGCCACCAGCGAAACTTCAGGCAAATCGAGTCCTTCCCGCAGGAGGTTGACGCCAATCAATACGTGGAAGGTTCCCAAACGCAATTGACGTAAAATTTCCACCCGTTCAATGGTGTCAATATCCGAATGTATGTACCGGCAAAGAATTCCCAATTTGTCCAGGTATTTCTGCAATTCTTCCGCCATTCGTTTGGTCAACGTTGTTACCAATGTACGCTCGTCCTTGTCAATGCGAAGTTGAATTTCTTCAATTAAATTATCAATCTGATTCGGACTTGGTCGCACTTCAATGATTGGGTCAAGAAGTCCCGTAGGTCGGATCACTTGTTCAACGATCACGCCTTCCGATTTTTCGATTTCATAATCAGCAGGTGTAGCCGAAACATAAATGGCTTGATGCAGCATCCCTTCGAATTCTTCAAATTTTAATGGGCGATTATCAACTGCTGAAGGAAGTCGAAACCCAAAATCAACCAAATTGATCTTACGAGCGCGGTCACCTCCATACATGGCGCGAATTTGCGGGATCGTTACGTGACTTTCGTCAATCACCATGAGGAAATCGTCGGGAAAGTAATCCAAAAGGCAGAACGGACGTTGTCCAGGTTCACGACGATCAAAGTATCGGGAATAATTCTCAATTCCGGAGCAATAGCCCAACTCACGGATCATTTCAAGATCGTATGACACGCGTTCTTCCAGGCGTTTGCTTTCTTCCATTTTGCCTTCCTGACGAAATTTTTCTACCTGAATGACCATGTCCTCACCGATTTCATCAATGGCTAATTTGGTCGTTTCAGGACTTGTCACGAAAATGTTGGCAGGATACACACTGATCGATTCGTGTCCATCAAGTACGTCGTTGGTTTTCGGATCGATGGAACTAATCGTTTCGATTTCGTCGCCCCAAAATTCAAATCGAATCGCGTAATCTGCGTAGGCAAGGTAGACGTCCACGGTGTCGCCCTTTACACGAAAGGTTCCCCGTTCAAATTCCTGATTGGCTCGAGAATAAAGATTTTCAACGAGTTTAAAGAGGAATTTGTTCCGAGAATACATTTCACCTCTTTTGATATGCATAATACTGTTCGCAAATTCCTGAGGATTTCCAATTCCATAGATACAGGATACAGAAGCGACCACAATCACGTCAGAACGTCCTGAAAGTAGGGAAGAGGTGGCCGACAAACGCAATTTTTCGATTTCGTCGTTGATCGATAAATCCTTTTCAATGTACGTGCCCGTTACTGGTAAATACGCTTCTGGTTGATAGTAATCGTAGTACGAAACAAAGTATTCTACGGCATTGTTTGGAAAAAACTGTTTGAACTCCCCATACAACTGTGCTGCCAGGGTTTTATTGTGCGACAGAATAAGTGTCGGTCGCTGCGTTTCCTTGATCACATTCGCGATGGTAAATGTTTTACCACTTCCCGTAACACCTAGCAAAGTTTGGTCGGGGATATTGTGGTTCACGCCTTGCACCAATTGCTTGATCGCTTCGGGTTGATCTCCAGTGGGAGAAAAGTCGGATACGAGTTCAAAATCCATACGACAAAAATAAACAATTGCCTTTGCTTAGAGGATGCTTGGAGCGATTAGTTTTCAGGACATTTTGATCAGTTTGAGCCCGTTTTGTTGAAAAAGTTATCTTTGCCACAATTGTAAGCATACGGCGGTATAGCAGATTAAAACTCGAAGACGATTATGGATTATTTTTGGTTGATATTAGGACTTGGTATCCTCGTTTTGGGAGGTGAATTCCTTGTGAGAGGCGCCGTTGGTTTTTCGAAAGCGATGAAGATCTCGCCGTTGGTTGTTGGGATGACCGTCGTGGCGTTCGGTACATCTGCTCCTGAATTGATTGTTAGTTTGACGAGTGCTGTCCAGGGGAACCCTGAAATTGCTGTAGGAAACGTTGTCGGTTCGAATATTGCTAATATTGCACTTGTTTTGGGGATCACGGTTCTTATTTTTCCCATCATAGCGGACAAACAAACCAAAAACGTCGATTTACCGATGATGTTGGGTTCTACGTTTCTCATGTTTTTCTTCATTAAAGACGGGGAAATTAGCCTGTTTGAAGGAGCGGTTATGTTTGCCTGTATTGTCATTTTTACCTATTTATTGATAAAAAATACGCGGGATAAAGCCATTGATGAAGGCAATGAAAGTTGGGACGATGAACGCAAGCAGCCTGCCTATTGGAAGTCTTTGTTGTGGCTGCATTTAGGTTTTATTGGCTTGTATTTCGGTGCCGAGTGGTTTGTGAAAGGTGCTGTGGGAATTGCGAATATTCTTCTTGCCGACAATCCAGAGAAAAATACGATCATTGGTGTAACTGTGGTTGCTTTTGGAACAAGTGCGCCCGAGTTAGTTGCTTCGTGTGTTGCAGCTTATCGCAAGGAGACGGACATTTCGGTGGGAAATCTTATTGGTTCGAACATCTTTAATATTCTGGTTGTCCTTGGGATTACTTCAATGGTAACACCGGTCCCTGTCACAAAAGCGATTATTGAATACGACATGATTTGGGTAATAGGAATTGCCCTGTTACTTGTTGTTCTTATTGCTTTCGGAAGTAAAATTGGTCGGATCAAAGGTGCGATTTTACTTAGTACGTATGTTGCGTATATCGCTATAATTTTGCTGAAAATTCAAGGGACAATTTAGACTTGTTTGCGCTTCTTTGTTTTACCATAAAACATCTCGTTTTACTCGATGTTCACGAAGACACAAAGCACGGTTGTGAATGGAGATAGTGAGCTTACTTGTATCCTTTAGCAATTTGGTTGAATGAAGATATGGAGTGCTTCGATGGGGGCTGCTATTTTTTCACCACAAAACATCTCGTTTTACTCGATGTTCACGAAGACACAAAGCACGGTTTTGAATGGAGATAGTGAGGTTATTTGTATCCTTTAGCAATTTGGTTGAATGAAGATCTGGAGTGCGTCGATGGGGTTTGGTGTTTTGGGTGCAAAATGTATGATTTGTGCTGTGTTTACCAAGGTTTGAAAATACAATTTTGTACTTGCGATTACTATTTTTAATGCGACCGTACCCTCTGTTTGGATGGTATCCCTAACTTTGCAACATCAACGTAACATAATGAAAGTATACAACAACATTCTTGAGACCATTGGTGACACGCCTTTGGTACGATTAAATCGACTTACATCTGACATCAAAGCAACGGTACTTGCAAAGGTGGAAACCACCAACCCAGGGAATTCAGTGAAAGACCGTATGGCACTTCAAATGATCGAAGACGCTGAAGCCGATGGACGTCTGAAGCCTGGAGGAACAATAATTGAAGGGACTTCTGGAAACACAGGAATGGGCTTGGCTCTGGTTGCAATAATAAAAGGTTACCGATTGATTTGTGTTTTGAGCGACAAGCAGAGTAAGGAGAAAATGGACATTTTACGCGCTGTGGGTGCGGAAGTACACGTGTGTCCAACCAATGTAGAACCTTCAGATCCACGTTCATATTATTCCGTATCCAAGCGATTGGCAACAGAAATTCCAAATTCCTGGTACGTGAATCAATACGACAACCCATCAAATGCAAAAGCACATTATCTAACAACGGCGCCTGAAATTTGGGAGCAAACGGATGGTAAAATCACGCATTTCGTAGTCGGTGTTGGAACTGGAGGAACCATTTCTGGGGTTGGGAAATACTTGAAAGAGAAGAATCCAAACATCAAAATCTGGGGAATTGATACCTATGGTTCGGTGTTTAAGAAATACCATGAAACGGGCATTTTCGACGAAAACGAGATCTACCCATATATCACAGAGGGAATTGGTGAAGATATTTTGCCGAAAAATGTCGATTTCAGTGTGATCGACAAATTTGAAAAGGTTACCGATAAAGACGCGGCGGTTTATCAACGTCGTTTAGCAAAAGAAGAAGGCATTTTTGTAGGAAATTCTGCAGGATCAGCAATTAAAGGTCTTTTGCAATTGAAAGAACATTTAACGGAAGACGATGTTGTTGTTGTACTTTTCCACGATCACGGAAGTCGCTACGTAGGAAAAATGTTCAACGATGACTGGATGCGTGAACGCGGTTTTTTGGACGAAGAAATTACCACAGCGGGCGCATTGGTGGCAAACCACAACGATCAACCATTGGTGACTGTGTACGGCGAACAATTGATTTCCCATGCGATTGAAAACATGCGTAAATTCTCCATTTCACAAATCCCAGTGATGAAGGACGGTACTTTTGCCGGATCTTTGGATGACACGAAAGTATATCAGATGTTAATCGATAACCCCGCATTGCGAGACGCTCCCGTTTCCACGATTATGCAACCTGCTTTTCCGATTGTCAATGAAGATGCTCCTTTGGAAGAAGTGTCTAAATTGATTAATAAAGACAATTCAGCGGTGTTGGTTGCCATGAAAAATGGAGGACATCACATTATTACGCGACAAGACGTCATCTCGGCAATTTCTTAGTGAAATGAAATTTCTGGATCAAATGAAGCGGACGGTGATCTTGGAGAATGCTCCGAAACGCATCGTTTCATTGGTTCCTTCGCAAACGGAATTATTGCATGCACTCGGTCTTGAAGATCAGGTAATAGGCATAACGAAGTTTTGTGTCCATCCCGAAGAATGGTTCCACGAAAAGGCCCGTGTAGGGGGAACAAAATCTGTTTCTTTGGAAAAAGTGCGTGCGTTGCAACCCGATTTGATTCTCGGAAACAAGGAAGAAAACGAAAGAAAGGATATCGAACAATTGGAAAGGGAATTTCCTGTTTGGATGAGCGATATTTTCAATTTGAACGATGCACTGGAAATGATCGCGGATATTGGCGCGTTGACAGGTACTCAATCAAAGACACAAGCGATGATTGCCGAAATTGAAGCGGCGTTTTATCAATTAACGTCTTCAATAGAAAATGCTGAATTAAAAGGGAAATCTGTTGCTTATTTTATTTGGAATGATCCCATGTTCTGCGCTGGAAAAAATACTTTTATTGACGCGATGATTGCTTCGATGGGCTTGGTGAATTATTGCTCTGACGAACGCTATCCTGAATTTAAATCCGAAGGAAATTCACCTGATTTTATTTTTCTCAGTTCCGAGCCGTTTCCGTTCAATGAGACACATTTGATTGAATTTCAATCCCGTTTTTCAGACGCAAAAGTCGTTATCGTTGATGGGGAAATGTTCTCCTGGTATGGATCGCGCTTGCGTTTTGCTCCTGATTATTTTTTGAAGTTAGGAGAACAACTTGCTGCGAATTAAAAATTTAAAGAAGGTGTTGATCGGCCATTCGTTGGGTTTAAATTGAACCAAACCATCCACAAGATACACGTTATTACGGTCTTTGCTGATGCGGATATTCACCGTTGAAATGCCGTTTGCAGCATTCCGCGATGAGGACATAATCGGTGCCATTTCCACCACGCGCTTAACCAATCCATCTCCTTCCAGTTCGAACAAAAATTTTGGTGCGCCTTCTATGAGGAAAGCCGCGTGTCTTCCTTTTTGCATTTTGGGGTGTGGTGATGAGGAAATGATCAAACTTCTTGGCGATTGCTGACGTACCCAATACGACACACCATAGATATCCAAAATGCGTAGATTTTCAGGGTCTGTTGCTTTTCTCGGTGCCACAAACTCCTGCAATAACAGAGAATCGAGCTCGATGTTCGCAGCAAATTCTAAATAAATGTCTGCCTTCGGTAAAATAACGAGTATGGGATCGGAAATGATTTTTGTTCCCAAATAATTGATCGAAACGCCAGTGATTTCCGGGAGTGTAATGCCCAATTCCGATACGTATTTCTGCAGTGAATCATTAATGAAATCAGGAAGATACCCGCTTGTTAGATGGAATCCATTCGGTTCTAGTTGTTCCAACATTGGAGGGGCAGAACGGTACACATCCAACGCTCCCTTGAAATGAAGTTCCTGACCTTTTAATTCCAATTGCAACAACCCATCTTTACATGATTCGGATCGATTCCATGCAGAGAGAAGCACTCCTGGAAGTTTGATGGGATGCTTTTTAGCGAAATTTGTTTTCTTTCGAAGCATCGATTCCGCCTTTACCTGGAGTGCGTGTTTCGAAAGGTTCAAGCCATTCTGCGTCAATAACAATCCCACTCGATCGTTTGCGGCGATGGCAACCTCTTCGCCTAGGTACAATGCCATGTTCTTCTTGAAAAAGTGAGGACTGCTCAGATTGAATAAGATTCCCGAGTAACGCCCTTCTTTTTCCGCAATCTCAAATTGGATCAAATCGGATGAAAACGAAATACCCAATGGTTTTAATTTTCCGTCAGAAGATTCTGGCAACAAATCCTGAATGAGTGAACTCAATTCTTTGTCTTCGTGAAGAAGTAATGTGTTTAAAGTCTGTCGCGTAAAGCGCGTTCCATCAATATGGTACACCGTAGTGGCTTCGTCAGGGATGTAATCGTTATTATCGTTTTTTCCATCAACGAGCGTGAGTGTCAAAAGATTAAAAACGAACCAAAACATTCCAATAAGGAAGAGGAGCCCTAGAAACTGAACGAATTTTAGAATTTTCTGCACTGGATAAAAGTACTTAATTACTTAATCGATACTTTTGTTTCATGAGAAAATTTGCGCGATTCCTTTTACGACTGATGCGATGGAAGATTGACGAGACACCTCCCGAGAATGTGGATAAATGTGTGGTCGTTGTCGGACCGCATACTTCCAATTGGGATTTCATCATCGGTAAGTTGGCCTTCGTTCATTATGGTGTTAACGCAAAATTCCTCATTAAGAAAGAGGCGTTCTTTTTCCCATTCGGCTATCTGTTGAAGGCAATGGGAGGTGTTCCAGTAGATCGTAAGAAGAACAACAATCTCACAGATCAGGCAGTGAAAATGTTCAATGAAAACGAGTCGCTTTACATCGTCTTTACACCAGAGGGAACACGTAAATACAATCCGAATTGGAAAAAGGGCTTCTACTATATTGCACTAAAAGCAAAAGTTCCTATCTACATCGCCTACATGGATTATGAAAAGAAAATCGGTGGGTTTCACAGTGTTTTTCAACCAACAGGAGACGTGGAAGCGGATATTGCGTACATCAAAAGTGTTATGGGGCAATACAAAGGGAAGTATCCTGAGAATGGTGTAAAACTTTAAAAAATGAGAATCGGAAGTTGGTAATTGGGACTCCCTAAGACGAACATTATTTCTTTACTCCAACGCGTCCAGTCGCCTTATCATAACCGTAAGGACAGTGCTTACAACCCGACTTGCAACAGTAGCCTCGTTTTAAATGATAGGCTTCTGTAAACACGATAAATCCTTCGGGATTTGTGTAGAAATCTTCGTCATCTAGTTTTGCCCGTTTCGAAAAACCACTCATGTCGTCACTCATACGGCAAAATTAGCAGATATTTGTTAAATGAAAACGCAACCGGATATCACTTTATCGACGCTTGATAAAATTCAAAGCCCTTTGCTCGAGAAGCACAATGTGCGGCTATTTGTGAAAAGAGACGATTTGATTCATCCTGAAGTTTCTGGAAACAAATGGAGAAAGCTCAAATACAATCTCTTGCAATGCCAACATCAAAAAAACGAAGGGGTTTTAACCTTCGGAGGGGCATATTCGAACCATTTGGTGGCCACTGCTGCGGCGTGCAAAATTGCGGGACTGAAATCAGTGGGTGTCGTGCGTGGCGAAGAGTTGAATGCAATGAGTAATGAGACACTTTTGCGCTGTGTGGAATTAGGAATGCACCTTCATTTTGTTTCGCGATCTGAATATCTTTTGAAAGAGGAGCGGGGATATTACGAAGAATTGAATCAAGAGTTCCCGAATCATTTTATTGTTCCTGAAGGTGGTGCCAATTATTTGGGAATGATCGGATGTCAGGAGATGACGAAAGAATTGCCCGTAGATGTCTATCGAATCGTTGTAGCACAAGGAACAACTACGACCAGTTGTGGGGTTTTGTTGGGGCTGAATAACAATCAAAGGATTAGTGTTGTTCCTGTCTTGAAAGGATTTCAGGTGTTGGAGGAAATGCAACGTTTGTTGGGGCGTACGGCATTGGAGAGCGAACACGTTGATGTGTTGTGTTCAAAAGTAGACGTTTGGGATAATTACCATTTTGGAGGCTACGCAAAATTTGACTCGGAGTTGGTGGCGTTTGTACGTTCGTTTCATCAAACCCATCATATGCGTCTCGATCCAGTTTATACGGGTAAGGCAATGTTCGCACTTTTTGATCAAATCCAACAAGGAAAATGCGATGGCGAGACGATTGTATTTGTGCACACAGGAGGGCTCCAGGGGATTGCCGGAATTGAACGAAAAATGGGCGCGAAGTTATTTTAAAAGTCGGACAAGTTCAACAGCCTCTTTTACATCGTGTACGCGTAAAATTGACGCGCCTTTCATGAGTCCTACAGTGTTTAGTGCAATTGTTCCGTTCAATGCTTCTTCTGGAGTAATACCTAATTTTTTGTAGATCATCGATTTTCGCGAAATCCCTACCAATAATGGGTGTTCAAGGAATTGGAAATAGTCCAAATGTCTCAAAAGTCGATGGTTGTCTTCCAGTGTTTTACTAAATCCAAATCCAGGGTCAAGGATGATATCTTTTATACCTGCCTTCTTCAAAACAGCTATTTTTTCTGAGAAATAAGCTGCGATTTCCGTGAAAATATTTTCGTAATCCGTCAATGAACTCATCGTTTTAGGTGTACCGCGCATGTGCATCAAAATGTAAGGGACACCGTGCTTTGCCGCGATGTTGGGCAGATTCGAATCCAACTCAAAACCACTGATGTCATTTACCATTGCAGCACCGTTCAACAAAGCAGCGTTCGCGACTTCAGAACGAAACGTGTCGATCGAGAGTATTGTGTCAGGGAATGTGTCGAGAATCCAAGTGATAGCGGGACATACACGATCGATTTCTTCTTGGACAGAAATATCCGTTGCACCAGGTCGGGAAGAGTAACCGCCAAGATCTAAAATGGCCGCACCAGAAGTTAACATTTTTTCAGCTTTAGCGATAACAGCGTCCTTCGAATTCAGTCGACTCCCTTCATAAAAGGAATCAGGAGTAAGGTTCAAAATTCCCATCACCTTGGGAACCGACAAATCAAGCAATTTCTCCCGCACGGAAATGCTGCCATTCCCTTGAAAAATTGTATCTTCAACCTCAAATTTTTGCATACGTCTATCCATGAGTACTACCAACACCGAATACGCAAATGTAATCAATGTTTGTCGAGATATTTTCACGAAGAAAACGAAGGATTATGGAACCGCGTGGAGAATCTTGAGACCGAGTTCGTTAACCGATCAATTGTTCATCAAGGCACAGCGAATTCGAACCATCCAAGAAACGGGAGAAAATAAGGTAGGAGAGCATATTGAAGATGAATTTGTAGCCATTGTCAATTATTGCATCATGGCAATTATTCAATTGCGCGAAACAGAATTGACGGCATTTGAGTTGGAACCTGAATTGGCGATTCAACTCTACGACAAGTACGCGAAAGAAGCGACGGAGCTCATGCAAAAGAAAAATCACGATTATGGTGAAGCGTGGCGCGATATGCGTGTTAGCTCTTTGACCGATCTGATTTTACAAAAAATTTACCGCGTAA
>JBNKGN010000035.1:0-16480 GCA_050289845.1 Crocinitomicaceae bacterium
CGGATGTGGCTTACGAAGTCGGTGGGCATATCTTTGAGACGTTGGTGCAGTATATCACGGCGGACGGTCAAATCGCACCGGAGTTGGCAGACAGCTGGACAGTATCGAAAGACAACTTGAAATTCACCTTTTGACGGGTTTGGTTGAATGCGCATGTCCGTTTCAGAAATGTTGGAAAGCGATGCTGTTAAATCGTACCAAACAATATTAATTTCCGCGTAGTAAACGTCGTTGAGGTTGAGAACCATGATGTTGTCTGCACCTCCTTCAGTTAAGTTGGAAAGATCGATTTGTTGAACAAATTGGCGATCATGTATGGCATCATCCCCAAAAGAACTCGTGCAACCAGGGTTGAGACCATCACTTTCGTAACCCGCCATATCGAAAGAGATATAGTTAGTTAAAACGTTGGTTTCATTCGCAATTTCCAAATTTTGGATGTCTTTCCAAAGGTTGTATTCTGCTTCAGGATCGTCTTCAAAAATCCAGCAGTAGGTGTTTTCATTCGCTTCGGCATCATTCGACCAGATGTTGTAAATCGGATCTTGTGGGGCATTGCCGCAAAAAGTAATAAGTCCACCATCGCAGTCATCCGCTTTCGCCTTTAGTCGCAATACGGTAACGGAATAGGATACTTGAGCAAATGTAGTGACGGGAAATAGCAATCCCAAAAGTAGTAGTCGTTTCATATGAGTTCATTTAGCGAACTAAATGTAAACAAATGTTTGATATGTGCGCCATTTCGAAAATTAATTTAATGAAGCACGACAAATTTGACAGGAGGCATAAATAGAGCACCTACGGATAAAAAGTAACTTCCAGAAGCCAAACTAGATACATTAATTTGATCCGAAAGAAGCAATCCGTGTTGAATCACATGCCCTGTATTATCAATAATTCGATATTGCTCCCCTTCGAAGGAAATGTTGTTTGTTCCTGAAATTTGCAGTAGGCTATTTGTTGGATTCGGAAATACTTCGTACAAGGACATTTGGTCTTCTTCAATCCCCACTTTTTCGACACAAATCGTGATCGTTTCTGAATTACCGAAAGCCACATTTTGCAGGCTACCAACTACACCGAATTCATCTGTTATAGTGTAATTTCCATCAACATTGCAACCGAATTGCGAGGTACCTTCCAATCCATCGCCCCAATCGTCGTAGATTGTAAAAACATAACAGCCTTCTGTTAAACACAATTTCTCGTCGATAGTTATTTCGTTTCCATAAGAATAGGGATCGCTGGATAACGCCGTTTGAATTCCTCCAGGG
This sequence comes from Crocinitomicaceae bacterium, assembly GCA_050289845.1. Taxonomy (GTDB): domain Bacteria; phylum Bacteroidota; class Bacteroidia; order Flavobacteriales_D; family Crocinitomicaceae; genus UBA4466. The sequence goes on from JBNKGN010000035.1 coordinate 1,275, forward strand.
GGGACTAACGCGTTGCCGCCACTAGCAACAAGGTTGTTGTTCAAATCCTTGAGTTCCCAGGCAGTTTCGTACCCGTAACAATCCGTTTCGATCAGGATGTGCGTTTCTGCGGTATATGCAGCCAAAGTAAAGTTGATGCTAAGCGAGTCATTCACTGTATTCGGATCGGCCGTTCCGTTGGGAGATGTTGTATAGGCATGAAAGGTGTGTGAACCGCTTGGGGCACTCATCGTTGTTAGTGTCACATATTCAAATCCATTCGGAGAGAGATTCCCTGACCAATTTTGGGTCAATTCGGTACCGCCGTCCACAGCGTAATGCAGCGTACAGGAAGTTAAATTGTTGTCTCCAGCGTTTCGTAGGATAATCTCAGGAGTAAAGGTTCCTGAACATAAATCACCATTTGGCGCCGCAATGAATTGCAAATTGGCATCGTCGAAAACATCGGGTGCATCAGGTTCCCAACCATCGACTACGATCGGAGATCCACATATAGCTGAACCCAAAATCGTGTCCAGACCATTCGTCCAGGCAATGCCGAAACGACCGTAGTAATCACTGTTGCCGTTTGGATTTGTTCCCGAACAACTTGCTGTTCCACCGAACAACTGTCCTACAAGATGATGATTTTGGTCAAACAAAGGTGCTCCTGAAGAACCTCCTTCGGTGACGCCCAGTTCGTATTGATCGATCCACCAAACGGAAGTATTCGAAATGGTGTTGTGATAAGGAGCGTCACTTTCCCGCGAGATTTTCATGACATCTCCTTTAGGGTGATGAATAATGGTACCATTCGTTAATGTTTCACTATCGCTGCGGTCCCAACCTACGAAGAACAAATTCCAATCAAGAATCTGCGTTGGCGTCAGTTGATCCAGTTCCAACAATAAAAAATCGGCGGCAGTACCATTGGCAAGTACAGTAGCGCCGTTGGCCGTTTGGTCGTAAGGTGGTCCTGAATCTACGGTTGTTCCAACTTGCGCACACGTTTCGGATCCTGGAGCCGCTTTCCAGTTGAAGCGAAATGCCCAATTGGAGGTACTACTCGTCAAGCAGTGATTGGCAGATAAAAGGAGTGGACGACCGTCTTCGCATGCGTTATTGATCAAGGCTCCTGAACAAACGCCGTTTCCATTAACAATGATCATGGCAACTGCACGAATTTCATCTTCCCAACCATTCCCGAGCGTACAAGCAACATCGTAATGACAATCGCCAGCATCGTCCAGGGCTTTCGAAAGTTCCTGTTGAATAGGATCCAGGCTGCGATATCCGTGAACAATCGACTGAATGGAAAAATTCCCTGAAAATAGAGCGGTTGAAGGTTCGAAATATTCAACAATTATGGAAGATCCATGAACGAGTTCCGTACCCAACATCCCGTCAGATCGGTTGTTTGCAGATGTATATGCTCCAACAAAATTGGTGCGTTGATTATCGTATAAGTGCAGTGTCGCTCCTTCGGGCAGAAGATAATTTTCTAAGAGCAAGTTGATCGACAATGCTCCTGGACAGCTAATTTGATATTTCCAAAGACGGTCCCCGTTGGGTAAGATTTCGAACGCACCGTCAGACAATTGTATGTCGGTATCGTATTTGTACCCGAAGCGCCATGGTTGATCTTTTCTTTGGTCGTTTTCAGCATCCTCAGCCGCAATTTTTTTGGCGTCAAATCCTTTGGCAATATAGTGATGCGACAGTTCTTCTGGAGCAGTAGTGGTTCGCCAGGAAATGGGACCTTCGCTATTGGCTACCTGACCAAAAACCGTCGAACTTAGAAGTGAAAAAAGCGTTAAAAGACGATACATAGCGCGGGTTATTTGTTCCGTTTGATACTGCAACCACGAGGAGTAGTGCTGTTGATGGAGATTTCATTTCCTGCAGCTACGGCGTCAATTACGTCAATTAAATATTGCTCCGATTCCGTTTTTTGCGTGTCCCAACTATTGTCAATAGACCCCATATAAATGAGCGTATTTTCTTTGTCAAACACGTATACGTGCGGTGTTGTTTTAGCGCCCATCGCATCGGCCAAAGCTGCATTAGCATCAATAAGATAGGGCATTGTGTATCCGAGAGATTCGGCATGTTTTTTCATCGCTTCTCGCGAATCCACGTCGCCTCTTTTTGCCGCGTTGCTATTCACGAGCACCATTTCCATATTTGCCGCTTTTGCTTTTTCGTGAAGTGCGTTGTATTGTCCTTCCCAACCAGCAAAATTATCACTGCCAACAACAAAAGGACAGGTGTTGCAAGAGAACACAACAACAATTCCATTTTCACCTTTCAATTCTTTGAGCGTATGTACGGTGCCGCTGCTACTTGTCATTGGCGTAGATTCAAGGGGCATTTTATCGCCAATTTGGAGGCCACTCGCTACTTGATCTCGCTGTGCAGCAATTAAAATAATAGCGGATAAAGCGAGAAAAAGAAGGGGGAAACTGCCTTTAATGAATAACGGATTTGATTTTGTCGACATAAGCTCTATTTTTAGCACGAAGATTGTACTGTTAAGCGGTCACAAAATACAAAAACATGAAGAAAACATTGCTCCTTTTTGGCTTATTCCTTTCATTCGGATTGGCTGCACAAGAATTTGAAATTGAAGCGCAAACATATCCTTATTCGGACATTATCGAATGGAAGGGACAAGGCGCGATTTTGATGAGTCGTGACCCTAACCAAACAACGCGGAAAATCAACTTAACGTTGGTTGGTAATCAAACTTCAAGCATTTGGGACGAATCGTTTACTCCACGGGACGAGAATTTCTATTACGTCAGTAGTGAGAATGCGCGTTACGTTTATTTTTTGGACAATCTGGAATTGGACGCTGGGAAAGTGTATTTCACGCAGTTAAACGAAGCCGGAAATAAGAAAACGACCAATGTTTCTTTGGTGAGTACGTTAAAATCGTTGGGCGTTTCTGATTACAACGACTTAGAATTGATCAATATCGTGGTGACAGACAAAGCATTGGTACATCACTTTCGATACGAGGACAAAAGTGAAAAAGCGGTAAAAGAGATCGTGACTTTTATTACACATCACAACTTATTGCCTTACGGAGCCGAATTGGGTAGCATTCCTCTGGAAGACCTGAAAAAGGAAGATTTCGGGCATTGGGATTACATAGGTTTTACAGAAGATCGTATTTGTTTCGCTGCACGTGGTGTCACTAACAAGAAGAAAGGGTGGACGGTAAAAGAATTTACATCGAAAGGAAAATATACCAGCACAACGTTTTTAGAGGCCCCATCCGATTATTTGGCGGTTGAAAATATTGGCTTCGGAACCACAGGGAAGTATTACCTCACTGGAAATACAACGGTAGAGAAAGGTTTGATTTGTTTCATCAATGGTACGTATTACATGGTAGGAGGTGCACGCGAGAATGCTGGCGCACGTTTGGTGCTACACGAATGGAAAGAAGGCGAATGGGTAGAAATTAACCGCATGGAATTGAATTATTTCTTAGAAAAGAAGCCGTTAAAATTAGGCTTGTATCCTATGAATGAAGGAATTGGCTATCACTTGGATCACAACGGATATGATAAAGCGAGCATCATCACTTTTAAACAGCAAGAGATTTCGTCGCACAATAGTTTTACAGAACGTACCATTTATAATCCAAGTAGTGTATTTAATCGCAAGGAAAAACAGGAGTTTATGGTAACTTTGCCGGGAATCGTACTCACATTTGATACGGAACAGTTAAATCAAGAAGGACCTGTTAAATTCTTAATGGAAAAATGATAGTTGGTATTTGCGGCGGTAGTGGATCTGGTAAAACAACGCTTTTAATGCGACTTTGCCGGGAGTTTGAACATTTGAATCCATCCGTTTTTTCAATGGATAATTACTACTTGCCCATTGAGCAGCAAGTGAAAGACGAGAATGGGACGCACAATTTTGATTTGCCTACGGCTTTGAACAGAACAAAGTTGGTGGGGGATCTCCGAAAATTGATTAATGGTGAGTCCATCGTTGTGAAAGAATATCATTTCAATGCGCCTCCAGATAAAAACGTGTTGATTACCATCGATCCCTCTGAGTTGATCATCGTAGAAGGCTTGTTCTTGTTTCATTTTGAGGAAGTAGAGGAATTACTCGACTATTCGATTTTTATCAAAGTAGATCCTAATGTGCAGCTAGATCGCCGCTTGTACCGTGATCAAGAGACGCGAGGATACACCCGTGAGGCGATTTTGTATCAATGGGAGAATCACGTCAAACCGTGCTACGAAAATTATTTACTACCTTTCGAAGAGCACGCCGATTTCCGTTTCCGTAATGATGAAAACGCCGACAAAGATTTTGAGGTGTTAGTCAAGAAATTACAGAAGGAGATGGAAGCCATCGAATTATGATCGTTACATATTTGAAAAGATACTATGTCTGGGTCGCGGCAATCGTGGCGTCACTCTTTTTTTCATGGTATTATTCAACAACGTTTTCAGAAGATTATGCATCGGCTGTGGCGGATTTTCAAGCCAATTTTCGATCCGAAGAAACGCGGTTAGACGATTTCCTCGAGTACAAAGTCAATCAATTGGATGGGCGCGAGATTCAACCGCAATGGGAAGATCTTGAAGAGTACAAAGGGATCAATATTCACGTTTACCGCAACGACTCACTCATTTATTGGAATACGAATCAATTGCCAATCATTCGTTTTGCAGAAATTCACTTTCCCGCGAATGGTTTACTCAACCTACAAAACGGGTGGTATTATGCTAAAACACAACAAGCAGGAGACTACTTAGTTTGCGCAAGTGTGTTGGTTCAACATGATTTTGCTTACGAAAACCAACATTTGATCAACGCGTTTTCTGAGAGAATGCCCTTTCCTTTTAAAGCGAAAATTATCCCCGACAAAGACGTTGGATTTTCCGTTTTTAATAATGCCAATGAATATGTTTGCTCTCTAGTTATTGATGAGGTACAGGCGGTTGATCATCATCATTCAGTGATGCTTCTCCTCTTTTTAATTGTTGCGCTCACGCTATGGCTTTTCGCTCTGTATGGTTGGGTTACACAAAAGCACAGGTATCGCACTTGGATCGCTATCGGGGGATTGATTCTTCTTCGGATTCTATCTATTGAATTTTCCTGGTTGGATTTTATGAGGGATACCGAAGCCGCAGACCCAGGAATTTACGGTGCAAACGATTGGATTCCCAATTTTCTTGAATTTGTCCTGTATCTGATTTTGGGTGTATTTATCATGGCTGTGCTGCGCATAGCGATCGACCGATGGAAACCGTCACGTTCTGGGGTTGTTGTAAGTTATCTGTTGGCAATGGTTCCGTTGGCTCCCTGGATGGTTTTGCTGTATATGATCAAATCGTTGATTGAAAACTCGACGATTCCACTATTAATCAATAAGCTTTTCTCACTCAACGCTTATTCCATCATTGCAATCGCAGGTTTTGGGGTCTTTTTCTTTGCCAATTTCCTTTTGACTCGGAGCATCATTGGTTTGAGTAAAAGAAATCAAATGCTTGGTTCGCGCGCCGCTGTCTTATATTTTGGTATCTGCTGCGTATACCTCCTGTTTGAAATCAATTATGGAAACAGTTTACTCTTCGCGGGCATTTTCCCTATGGTGTTTATTGGAATGGTGCTGTATCTGGTATTCAAAACCAATAATAAGCGGCAACTAGGCTCGGGATTGTTTATTCTTTTCGCGTTTGCAGCCACTATGTCCTTAACCATCGACGATCTTGAGAGTCGAAAAGAAAGAGGAGAAAAAGAATTGTACGCGAATCAAATTGCGACGGAAAAGGATATCGTTACGGAAGCCGAATATGCTGCTTTGGAACCAAAACTTCGCGACGATAAGTTTCTGAAAAAATTGATCATTGCCCAATATCCGATCCGTATTAGTGATTTTCAGGAAAATTTGGAACGCCGCTTTTTCAATGGGTTCTGGGAACGCTACGAGATGAAATTTTCGCTTTTCGATGCGGCACATTTACCTATTGTTGATAAGGTAGAACTGTCCACTGCAGAGTACGATGAACTGCAGGAAGTGATAAATAATTCTGGTGTGGCTTCGGAAATTAATCCGAACATCTTTTTCATTAAGGATTATCGAAATCAATACAGTTATATTATCCGGCAACCACTTCAAAGCGATGACTCAACGGCTATTTTGTTCTGTACGCTTAAATCCACAAAAATTCCTGAAGAAATTGGTTTTCCCCGCCTCCTGATTAGCGGCGCAACGTCGGTATTCGAGTCGCTCGACAACTATTCTATTGCCAAATACCACGGCAACAAGCTGTTGAACAAATATGGAGAATTCAACTATCCATCGAGTCTGCATAAATTGAGAGACCAATACAACAACAATCAGTTTATTGATTTCGGGGGCTACAATCACTTTATTCTAAAAAAATCGGAAGATTATACGGTTGTACTGTCCAGTAAAAACCCAGAGAGTCTCGAGTTACTCACGTCGTTTTCCTATTTGTTTTCTTTTTATGGATTGATGCTTTTGCCCTTAATGTTTCGGATGAATCGTTCGAGATCCAACCGGAGCACGCTAAGTCTTGCCATGAAAATTCAAATGGTTTTGATTTCGCTGGTATTTCTTTCGCTTCTTGCTTTTGGTTGGGGAAGTGGAGTCTTCGTGAGCAATCAACACAGGGAATATACGCACGATGTAATCCGTGAAAAACTCAATTCAGTAAATGCAGAGGTCGGTTCGAAGCTGGGAGCGTTGAACAAATTAAGTATCGACGAAAATGGAGACAAAATGCAGTTTTATCTCCAGAAATTTGCGCGCGTATTCTTCACTGATATCAATCTCTACGATAAAAATGGCTACCTCCTGGCAACATCGCGACCGAAAGTTTTTAATTCTGGGTTGATCAGTGAGCAAATGAATCCCGAAGCGTTTTCAAGTATGCGTTATGGGGAGCGCAGCGAGTATTTGGGAGAAGAAAACATTGGAGAATTGCAATACAGCTCGGCCTACAAACCTTTTTATAATAAGGAAGGAGAATTGCTGGCATACATTAATCTGCAACATTTTGGACAACAAGACGAATTTGAAACTCAGATCCAACAGTTTTTAGTAGCGATCATTAATGTGTTTGTACTGCTTCTGGCATTGTCGATTATCCTGGCAATATTCATCTCCAATTGGTTGACGGCACCGCTTCGAATATTGCAAGAGAGTTTTTCTTCTGTGCGGTTTGGAAAGCACAATGAACGGATTTCATACGATAAGGAAGATGAAATTGGTTCCTTGGTGAAAGACTACAATCAAAAGCTAGAAGAGTTGGAGTACGCTGCGGAACAATTGGCACGTAGCGAGCGGGAATCGGCTTGGCGTGAAATGGCCAAACAAGTCGCCCATGAGATTAAAAATCCGCTAACCCCGATGAAGTTAAGTGTCCAACAATTATTGCGAAGTTATGACGCCAATGATCCTAAGAGTGAGGAGAAGTTGCGAAGAGTCGCAAGTTCTATCATCGAACAGATAGACGCCCTTACAAAGATTGCCAATGAATTCTCCAACTTCGCGAAAATGCCTTTGCCTTCTGAAGAGGTGTTGGATTTGATTCCATTAATTCACAGTGCTACACAAGTTTTTCTGGAAGATGGCAAGGTGGCAATTGCAATAGAAAACGAAATCGCAGAGGCGCTCGTCAGAGCAGATAAAAATCAGATGCTCCGCGTGTTCAACAATCTTATTAAAAATGCGATTCAAGCCACTCCTGAGGGACGTTCGACACAAATTCGTGTTCATGTGTTCGGAGAAGGAGCGAATATTAGGATTGACGTCGAGGACAATGGTGTGGGGATCAGTAAGTCGCAGCAGAGTAAGATTTTTGTGCCGTATTTCACCACCAAAAGCACCGGGACTGGCCTGGGATTAGCAATGGTGCGTCAGATTATCGAAAATCACCGGGGTACGATTGATTTTGATTCGAAAGAAGGGGAAGGAACGACGTTTACCATACTTCTAACGAAGAGTCAATAAAAAAAGGCCTGCAGTAATTGCAGACCTTCTCACGAATTATATTCGAAGTATTACATGTTACTCAAATCGGGCATGTCACGCGTAAATGCGGAGATCCCTGTAACATCCAATCCTGTAATTAACAAGTGAATATCGTGTGTCCCTTCATAGGTAACAACAGATTCCAAATTCGCCATGTGTCGCATGATTGAGTATTCGCTAGTAATTCCCATTCCACCGTGAATTTGACGAGCTTCACGCGCAATGTTCAAGGCAATCTCGACATTGTTACGCTTCGCCATAGAAATCTGAGCAGAAGTTGCTTTGCCTTCGTTTCGCAATTGTCCCAAACGGAGGGTTAACAATTGTGCTTTCGTGATTTCCGTAATCATTTCCGCCAATTTCTTTTGTGTCAATTGGAAAGCACCGATGGGAACATTAAATTGAATTCGCTCTTTGGAGTAACGCAATGCTTGATCGTAACAATCCATCGCCGCGCCCAAAGCACCCCAAGCAATCCCGAAGCGTGCTGAATCCAAACAACTTAATGGTGCACCCAAACCGGAGCGACCTGGAAGAATGTTTGCTTTTGGAACTTTCACGTTGTCAAAAATCAACTCACCAGTAGTAGAAGCGCGAAGCGACAGTTTTCCGTGCATTTCAGGAGTAGAAAAACCTTCCATGCCGCGTTCTACAACAAGCCCGTGAATACGTCCTTCTTCATTTTTTGCCCAAACGACAGCGATATCGGCAAACGGTGCATTGGAAATCCACATTTTGGCTCCGTTAAGGATTACGTGATCTCCAGCATCTTTAAAATTAGAAAGCATTCCGCTTGGGTTTGAACCGTGATCCGGTTCTGTCAATCCGAAACACCCCATCATTTCTCCTGTTGCCAGTTTGGGTAAGTATTTTTGTTTTTGCTCTTCCGAACCATATTTCCAGATCGGATACATCACAAGCGAACTTTGCACGGAGGCAGTAGAACGAAGGCCAGAATCACAACGCTCCAACTCTTGCATAATAAGACCATAGGAAATTTGATCCAAACCTGGCCCACCATATTCTTCAGGAATATACGGTCCGAAAGCCCCGATCTCACCTAATCCTGCAAGTAGATGCTTTGGAAAGGTTGCGTCTTCGTAGTGTTGGTCAATAATTGGGGAAACTTCTTTTTTCACCCAAGCGCGTGCGGCATCGCGTACAAGTTTGTGCTCTTCACTGAGCAAATCATCCATGTTGTAATAATCAGGATGCGTATATAAATCAGTTCTCATATCCTAGTGTTTATTGAGCCACAAAATTAACTATATTTTTGGTGACCGTTAAAAATATCTCAATTTCAAACGATAACTTTGCGGCAATACGTATCTTAATGATTTTTGATTTATAATGTCCTTCGCTCTTCCCTTAGAAATGATAGTGCCGGAGTTGTTGACGCCCCGCAACACTACCTTCAGCTTTGCGATAGGTTTGGCATTGTTTCTTGCGATGTTCTTTTTAGCGTTGGCGAGAGCATCTCAGCCCAACATTTATGCTTCGGTAGCACTGGGCTTGGTGAAGACAACAGGTGTTCGTGGTTTCGTTCGCGACGCGATGCCTTTTAACGGGCGTGCTTCCATTATGTTGCTGTTGAATTATTGGATAAGTACGGGCTTGGTCGTGTATTTATTGGCGGGACATTTAGGCTGGAAAGGAATCGAACATTGGTTAATGGCAATTGTTTCCCCCTGGGCACTTCTGTTGTTGCATTTGGGTTCTTTGGTACTCTCTGGCTGGATTGTCGGAGAGCGCGATGTGTTTCGACCGCCCTTTATGATGAAACTTTTAGGAGCCCAATTTTTAGGAATTGTTTATTTTATTTGTGCTTTGATATGGGTGTTACGTCCTCAATACGTTGATTTTACGATACAGGCGGTACTCTGGTTGTTCCTGCTTGAGAGTGCATTCAGAATAGTTAAAAGTATTTCGGTGGTTCTTGGTATGGGAGTTTCTTGGTATTATATAATTTTGTATTTTTGCACCCTCGAAATCCTGCCGCTATTGATAGCATACTACTATTTAGCTCAGGGTTTAAAAGGATGACGGCGAAGTTGTTAAATAAAAAGAAGGAACATTGGCTATAAAGACGATATTGGTTTCACAACCGAAACCCGAAGGGAATAAGTCTCCGTATTTTGATTTGGCAGAAAAGTACAATCTGAAAATCGATTTCAGATCATTTATTCAGGTAGATGGCATTGATGCCCAGGAATTCCGCAAGCAAAAAGTAGAATTGTCTGCCCATTCGGCGGTTATTTTGACTTCAAAAACGGCGGTGGATCATTTCTTTAGAATTGCAGAAGAAATGCGATTTGAAGTGCCCGACTCCATGAAGTATTTTTGTATTTCAGAAGCCGTTGCCTACTACCTACAGAAATACGTTACCTACAGAAAACGCAAAATTTTCTTTGGAAAACAGACAATTGTAGATCTTGTAGATGTTCTCAAAAAGCACAAGAAAGAAAAATTCTTGTTGCCATGTACCGACATTCTTCGCGATAAAATTCCGATGACATTGGAAGAAAATAATTTGGATTTCTCCAAGGCTGTTTTGTTCCGAACTGTGGCCTCCGATCTTTCAGATTTGGAAAATGTGTACTATGATATGCTAGTATTCTATAGTCCAGGAGGCATTGAGTCATTGCTTAAAAACTTCCCGAACTTCAAACAAAACGATACGATTCTTGCAGCATTTGGACCAACAACGGCAAGTGCTATCGTGAAGAATAATCTACGTTTGGATTTGCATGCTCCTCAGCCCAATGCGCCTTCGATGACAGGTGCCATTGAAAATTACGTAAAGGAAGCACTTAAAGCAGATCAGAAAGCTGCGAAGTAAGTGTACGCATCCCTTCCGATGCACGCATTTTTATTTGTTGAAAGCCAGATGGCATGTTTAACTCATCGACCTTTGGGTCTATGACGTAGCGATGTGTTGCCTTAGACGCGAATTGCACCAATCCAGCGGCTGGATAGACTTGTAGCGAAGTTCCAATTACGATAAGTATATCGGCCTCTTGAAGTAGTGCTGCAGCATCTTCATACGCGGGAACTGCTTCTCCGAACCAAACCACATGCGGTCGCAAACGATAGCCATCGGGACAGATATCTTTCGCGCTTAATTCCCAACCATCAATGGGATAGTAGGTGGTTTCTTGGCGCGGTCCACTCGATTTTGCGTAGCGAATATTACCGTGCAAATGCAGTACATGCTTGCTTCCTGCGCGTTCGTGTAAATCATCAATGTTTTGCGTGATCACCTGCACTTTTGCAAGAGCTTGTAGGTCGGCAATGGCCTGATGCGCTTCATTCGGTAAAGCGTCGATTACGTTTTTTCTACGCGCATTGTAAAATTGTGTCACCAAATCTGGATCTTTGGCCCATGCTTGTGGTGTAGCAACCTCTTCAATCGCATAGTTTTCCCAAAGTCCATTGGAATCTCGAAACGTTTGAATGCCACTTTCAGCACTCATCCCTGCACCAGAAAATACAGCAATTTTTTTCATAAGCGAAGAATACGAAAAACCCCGACGATCCACAAGGGATGTCGGGGTTTATTTCTTAGCTTCTAAGGAAGCCGTTAGTCTTTATTACTTGATAACTACGTTTTCAGTAACAGTACCGTTTTCAGTAGCGATACGTACTAGGTAGCTTCCGCTTGCCAAGTTAGCTACTGGGAAAGATACATCCGATCCGTTTTGAGTAGCGATCACACGACCAGAAAGGTCAAGGATAGAAACTGTTACGTCAGTTGATTCAGATGTAAATTCAACATTCAATACTTCTGTTGCTGGGTTAGGGTAGATAGTCAAATCTTCCAATTGCAATTCTCCGATTGTTAAGAATCCTTCGAATTTACCAGCATCTTCAGATCCGAATGCACCTCCAGAAACCAATGTAGTGTTGTTTCCGTCTTTCACGTTGAAGCTTCCTGCACCGTATCCAGAATCGATACCGTCACCGTAAGAATCGTAAATAGTGAATGTGAAACACTCGTTAGATGACAAGTTCACGTTAACTGGAGTTTGAGTTGTTGTTCCATTTGCAGCCAAGTCTGGTCCGTAAGGTCCTCCTGAAGCTACAACTGTTCCACCAGCATCTTTGATATCCCAAGTCGTTTCAGAACCATAACGGTCAGTAACGATGTTTACAGTAACGGTTGAAGTTGTCGCAGATGTTGGTCCTTGAACCTCGAATGTTGCTGCTGTAGAATTGTCTGCAGTGTTATCAGCGACACCATTTGGATTAGAAACAGCAACGTTAAGCGTGTTGTTTCCAGCAAGTGGAGTAAACGTGATTGGATCCAAAGTAACCATCTCAGATGTTCCTGGAGCCAAGTTTCCTGTCCAGTTAACAACTACTGGAGTACCTCCATTAACGTCGTAAGTAATCGTAGCTGAAGTCAAGTTGCTTGATCCCCAGTTTTTGATTGTTGTTTTTGGAGACATTGTTTGCGCTGACAAGTCACAAAGCAAGAAATCGTCTGCACTTGAAGAAACATTGATTACTTCATTTGCTGAAGAGAAACCTACCAATGCAGGCTCAATGTGAATTCCTGTAAGAACGTTTCCAGTTGTTTGAGAACCGTCGTTGATGAATGCAGCAAGCTCGATGTTTCCTAAGTCCAATGCCACACCATTGATGTCTGCTGGCAATGTAACTGTGTAACTCATTGTCGCCGTAGATCCTGTTCCAGTGCTGTTGATAGCATCACCCCATTGTGGTGTCAAGAACATGCGGAACATGTGGTTGTGGTTGTAAGTAACACCTGGCTCAATCCAAGCGCCTGGGTTGTAAGTGTTCCCTGGTAAGCTGTAATCAGATTGTGGTCCGTGTACGTTGTTTTGAAGTACAGCAACATACATGTAGTTTGTTGCAGATGGTGCATTACTTGTATAGTAGTACTCTACATCAACAGTCAATTCACCCGTAGAAACGTCGATAGTTGCTGTTCCGTACATGTTCACTTCTGAAATCTCAGCGATAACAGTAGGTACTTTATCTGGATCGTTAGATCCTGCTGGATGGTACAATTGAGTACCTCCAATTACACGGCGGTTCAAAGTTGATGATGGGTAACCTGTTGGTCCGAAAGCATTGTCGTGAGCTGTACCTTGTGTTGTTCGGTAGTCTGGCTCACCAGCACCTGGAGTCGCGTAACCTCCAGAGTGGAAGTTGATCCCGATAACATCTCCTGGGTGATTTGTAATTGCTGTTTGAACGGCTGCGTGACCTGTTGGACAGTATCCACAGTGAATTCCAGTCCATTCTTCAATAACAGCATTTCTGTTCTCAGGAGTAGTGCTTACTTGTGCATTTCCAATAACTGGAAGTGCTAGCGCTCCTGCGAACAATACCTTTGTAAAGTTTTTCATAGTTCTGACTTTTTAATTTGATAGTGCAATTTCCTACTTTTCCCTTGATTTTGAACAGTGTCTTCTACTACAAATGAAATTATTCTTGAATTCCTAGCTTGAGTTTGTAGTGCTGTTCTTGTTTTCAATGCATCCGACTTTTCGATTTTTACTATACTGAAGTTGTTGTAATGCCCATAATTAATAGGGTTTGAAGCATTTTGAAAGCAATGTGTTGTTGTATAAGAATTCTTTTACTAAATCGTTTTTAGCTTGAATCTCTAGTGGTTTGGTAGATCAAGCTTTTTTTCGTCTTTTTCTTTAGTAAGAGCCGATTTGAAACGACTTTCGATAGATTTATAACATTGAAAACCAAATATGTATTAGATTCTAACAGTACTCCCGACATATATAAATAGCGACCTATTGCTGCCCCGCTCTTTTTCTTAACTTTGCACCCCTGAAAAACTAGATATGGCTAAAATCAGAAAACAAGAAGCACTCGACTATCATTCTCAAGGAAAGCCTGGTAAGATCGAGGTCATCCCAACCAAACCTTATGCTTCACAGCGTGATTTGTCGTTGGCATATTCTCCTGGCGTTGCTGAGCCGTGCCTTAGAATCGCAGAGAAGAAAGACGATGTCTATAAATATACCAGTAAAGGAAATTTAGTTGCTGTAATTTCAAATGGGACAGCGGTACTCGGACTAGGGAATATTGGTCCTGAAGCCTCCAAGCCAGTAATGGAAGGGAAAGGATTGCTGTTCAAAATTTTTGCGGATATTGATGTTTTCGATATTGAAGTAGATGCTTCTGATCCAGAGTTGTTCATTCAAACCGTAAAGGCGATAGCACCTACTTTTGGTGGTATAAACCTCGAAGATATTAAGGCACCTGAAGCTTTCGAAATCGAAAGACGTTTGAAGGAAGAATTGGATATTCCAATCATGCACGATGATCAGCACGGTACGGCAATCATTTCTTCTGCCGCTTTACTCAATGCGCTGGAACTCGCGAAAAAGAAAATTGAAAAAGTAAAAATTGTTGTTTCCGGTGCTGGTGCCTCGGCGCTTTCTTGTGCGAAATTGTACCACATGCTTGGTGCAAAACTGGAAAACATTTTCATGTTCGATTCGAAAGGACTTATCCATGCTGGAAGAGAAAATTTGGACGAAAATAAATTGTTGTTTGCCAAACACAAAAAGGATATTGCTATCGAAGATGCATTCAAAAAAGCAGACGTGTTTCTCGGCTTGTCTCGAGGAGGAATTGTTTCAAAAGAAATGATCAAATTGATGGCGAAGGACCCGATCGTTTTTGCATTGGCAAATCCAGAACCAGAGATTTCTTACAAAGATGCGATGTCTGTGCGCAAGGATATTATCATGGCGACTGGAAGATCCGATCATCCTAATCAGGTGAACAATGTCCTTGGATTCCCATTTATTTTCCGTGGAGCTCTTGATGTACGGGCAACAACGATTAATGAAGCGATGAAGTTGGCGGCAGTAAAAGCCATTTCTGAGCTGGCGAAAGAAACAATTCCCGAAGAGGTGATTGAAGCGTACGGTGAAAAAAATATTTCGTTCGGACGTGAGCAATTTATTCCGAAGCCTTTAGATCCTCGTTTGATCTACTATGTGGCTCCAGCAGTTGCGAAGGCAGCCATGGATTCTGGGGTGGCAAAAAATCCGATTTTGGATTGGGAAGCCTACGAAATGGAGTTGAAAAACCGTTTGGGACTCGACAACAAATTGCTGCGAAATATCACCGAAAAAGCACAACGTTCTCCAAAGCGTGTAGTATTTGCTGAAGCGGATAATATTAAAATATT
>JBNKGN010000036.1:0-16345 GCA_050289845.1 Crocinitomicaceae bacterium
AAGCCGAGTATTTCAAGCGATCGTAAGGCCTACAAAAGATTGAAGGCAATCATCCGCGAATTCCAACCTGATATAGTCCATACACATGCTTCGAAAGCAGGCGCTTTGGGGAGAAAAGCCGCACACGCGTGCAAAGTTCCCGTGATTGTACATACATTTCATGGGCATATATTTCATTCCTATTTCGGGAAAGTGAAGACGCGATTGTTTCAGGAAATTGAGCGAAACCTTGCGAAAAAATCACATGCCATTATCGCGATTTCGAACAAACAGAAATACGAATTGTGCTCTGTGTATCGCATTGCCGATGCATCAAAAACACATGTGATTCCTTTGGGATTTGATTTGGAGCCATTCCATCAAAAAAGAATAGAACAGCGCGATCAGCAACGTGCAACTATGGGATTGGAATCTGATGAAATTGCCATTGCGATTGTCGGTAGATTGGCTCCGATTAAGAACCATGAAATGTTTTTCAAAGCAATGACCAAAGTGTTAGATGCGACGCAGAAAAAGGTGAAGATTTTTGTGGTTGGTGATGGAATGGAACGTGCGAATATTGAACAATGGGTGGGCGCATTGAATCAGAAACACAATAATTCGGTCCAATTAACGTCTTGGATCACAGATATTGCTGGTTTTAATGCCGCGATGGATTTGATCTGTTTGACGTCCAATAATGAAGGGACACCCGTGAGTTTGATAGAAGCACAGGCAGCTTGTATTCCCGTAATATCGACTGATGTAGGGGGGGTGAGTGATATTATTCTCGACGGCGATACAGGATTTATTGTGCCCGTAAACGATCATCAATTGTTTGCCGAAAAAGTCCTTGAATTGGTAGAAGACGAAAAAAAACGGCATAAAATGTCACAAAATGGGTGGAACTACGTAAGAGAAAGATTCCATTACAGCACTTTGGTGGCAAATGTCGATCGTTTGTACCAGGAGCTGTTAGTGAAAAACAAAGAAAATGAGTAAGTTATCTTTAGTGTGGTTGGGGTTGGTTGTTATGTTTCTTAGCGCTTGTGGCGTGAACAGCAATATTATGTTGAAGCAACCCAAAGGTGTCGAAATGAACTCCGATGAGATTCCGTTGAACCCAAAAGAGGATTATCGTATTGCCGTGAACGATAAGATCGTGTTCCAAATGTTTTCGAACGATGGTTCAGAATTGTTAGAGAATGAGAAAGCGCCATCCCGTTCCAACGGTCTTGATAACAATATCGAATACACCGTCCAAAGAGATGGAATGGTGGAATTGCCGAAAATTGGCCGTGTTCAGGTCGGAGGTTTAACCATTCAAGCGTGTGAAGATACCTTAGAAGCCTTGTTCGCTCAAGAGTATATCGATCCGTTTGTTCGTGTGAAGGTGACCAATCAACGGGTAATTGTATTTCCGGGGAATGGATCGGATGCTCAGGTAGTAATACTCACCAATGCCAATACGACGCTCATGGAAGCAATCGCATTAGCAGGGGGAATTACCGATCGTGGAAAGGCAAACACGGTAAAGCTGATGCGCATGGAAAACGGTGAACGAAAAGTCTACGTCATGGATCTATCCGTAATAGAAGGATTGAAATTTACCGATCTTGTGGTGCAGGCGAATGACTATATTTACATAGAACCAACACCTGAATTGTCGAAAGAATTTGCTGAAAAAGTGATTCCGATTACTTCGCTTTTGACAACTTTCATCGTACTGTTGACCTATTTATCCACACTTTAATTGAATCAAAAGCAGCGTGCAGAATCAAGGTTTTTTCATAAATAAAACGTACGATCCAGTAATTCTCAAGACCATTTTGAGAAGGTATTGGTGGTGGCCGGTTTCCCTTGCTTTTTTTCTGGGTGTTGTCGCATTTTTCTATCTCCGATACACCAAGCCTGTCTATCAGTCCTCTTTGGTAATTCAAGTTTCGGATCAGGACAAAGCAGCAGAGATAATTGACTTCGAAAATATTAATTCTCGGAATGAAGATTTATCGCCAATAGTGGAGCTGTTGCGGTCTGAATTGTTGTTCAAACGAGCGGTAAAAAAACTCAATCTTTCTGTCAGCCTTTTCTCCCGTGGGCAATTGTTAACGGAAGAATTGTATCTGTCGAGCAGTTTCAATATTCAGCCCTACTATCTTTATGATTCGACATTGATTAATCAAGAAATTGGTGTCGCGTTCAATAACGATATCATTGAACTTTCCTACGTGAAAAACGGCAAGAAAGTGCAACTGAAAGGACCGCTCAATACACATCTTAAGAATGACGACATGGACATCGTAGCGAAGTCCTCGAACATCAGTAATTTTCGAGAGATGTCGACAAAAAATGAGTTGTACTTCATTTTCAATAGTAGTACTTCGTTGATCGGTCGTTTGCAAGGTGGCTTAGAGGTGGTTGCAATGGATCAAAACGCGCGGACGATCATGGTATCTTTTAAGGGATATAATCCGCAATTGTGTCGCGATATGACGTTGGCTTTGGCCGATTCCTATCAGGAATATGACGAAGAAATTAAACGTCAGGGGTCGGAGAATGTGTTGAATTTTATTGACAGACAACTCGACTCACTTTATCTTGAACTGAAATCCTCCAAAGACAGTCTGAATGATTTTCACATGAAAGCACAAATTGCCAGTGATGATTTTTCGGGAGGATCGATTAATGAAGAGATTGTTGACTTGCAAGATCGATTGTCAGAATTGGAAATGGAAATCAATGCGCTCTTGAATATCAATCACCGCATTGAAGACTCTCCGAATCGGATTGATGTTTTTCGGATGATTCCAGAAATGTTAGGGAAGAGCTACGAAGGATCATTGATCAGTCATGTGTCAGAATTACACGATTTGCTCGAAGCTAAGGAAGATTTGTTGGTTACCGTCACGCCGAACAATACGAAAGTGGAAATCATTCAAAACAAGATTGATAGTAAAATCAGTTTGATTCTGCGAAGTATCAAAGCGATTGATTCGCGCTTGAGTAGTGAGGCTACAATCATTCGGAACAAAATTCGCAGAACGGAATCCAAGTTAACGGGACTTCCTGAAAAACGAATGGAGTACAATCGTTTGAAAAATATTCAAGACTTGAATGAGAAATACTTCACGTTATTAACGGAGAAAAAAGTTCTTTACTCTATTTCCGATGCTGGGTACGCTTCTCAAAATCGCATTCTTCAAATGCCAATCGCGAGCAATATACCCGTCGCACCGAATGGTAAATTCGTCTATATCGCCTTTTTATTTGTCGGCATCTTTATCGGCTTTGGGATTATGCTGCTGAAGTATTTGTCATTCAACGAAATTAATCTCATCGAAGATCTTGAGCGCATTTTACCTGAGCGTGCTTCCGTTCTCGGTGGTGTACCTCTGTTGAAGTCAACGATGGAATTCTCGCAATTGGTGGTAGCGGAGTCGCCCAAGTCGATTATGGCAGAGGCAATGCGAAAAATCAGAACGAATTTGAGTTACATCCACCCGAATTACAAAACGATCGCTATTTCTTCGTCAATTTCGGGAGAAGGAAAAACATTCGTTGCACTGAATCTTGCGGGTATTATTGCGATGTCGGGCAAAAAAACGATTTTGTTGGATCTGGATTTGAGAAAACCGAAAGTGCATCTTGGGTTTGATCAGGACAACGTACACGGAATGAGTTCACTCATAGTAGGACACTCTTCAATGGAAGAGTGTATCAAAAAATCGATCATACCCGAATTGGATTTTATTACCGCAGGACCCATACCACCAAATCCTTCGGAACTTCTTTTAAGCGATCGATTCAAGGAAATCGTCAACGAATTAAAAGGTGTGTACGACGTGATTATAATCGACAATCCACCGGTTGGTTTGGTCTCTGACGGCGTGAAAAATCTTACGGAGGCGGACATTCCGATTTATATTTTCAAAAGTCATTATTCGAAACGCAATTTCGCACATCGCATTAAGGAGTTGTTCGATATGCAACAGTTGAAATCGTTGAACGTAATCCTCAATGGAGTGCAAGAAAGCCGCAGTTCTGCGTACGGTTATGGCTACGGCTATGGTTATGGCTACGGCTATACTTCGGGTTACATCGAACAAGATATGCCAGAGTCGAATAAGAAATCGTTGCTCAAACGCCTGTTGACTAAAATCGGTTCAATTTTCAAAAAGTCGAATTAGAATTACAGGGAGCCAAGGTCTTTTCTGTTGGGAGTACATGTTAATTTTTCCTACCTTTGGCGCCATCAATTGACACTACGTGCTAGTAAAATTAATACAGCTTTTTGGATTTGGGATTGGGGGTATGCTGGTAGCGATCATGTGCAATGTCATCCTCTTACGCTTTTCTCAGTCGCTCGGTATTCGCAATAAAAATGACGTGGTGATTCGTTGGAGCAATGAATCGAAACCGTCCCTGGGAGGGGTCAGTTTTTTTGTTGTTTTTGTTTTTGCATCCATTGCGTATTCAATCGTTTTTGGCGGGAATGAAGATGTTTTTCGAAATCCGAAATTTGTAGGGCTGTTCACGGCAGGAAGTATTGCCTTTGTCATGGGATTGGCAGATGATGCGTACAATACCCGCCCAATGATTAAACTTTCCGTACAGATTCTATGTGGTGTTCTGTTCGTGCTTACCGGAACTTCAATCGATTTGTTTCATTCTTTTTGGCCCGATGCGATTGTAACAACCGTTTGGGTGGTAATAGTGATGAATTCGTTGAATATGTTGGACAATATGGACGGGATTACTGGAACGACCGTTTTCTTTATTCTCATTTCATGCCTGTTGTCCAATTGGTTACTTTTTGAATTTAATACCAACGTTTGGACGCTTATCAATATTACCGTAATTGGTGCCGTAGTGGGCTTTTTAACCATGAACATCCATCCTTCCAAATTGTTTATGGGGGACGCGGGTTCTCAATTTATTGGATTGTTCGTGGCTTTTTTCAGTGTTGATAATTTATGGAACGTTTCTTCCATCACAGAAAGTCCCTCGTGGCTGGGAATGTGTATTGCGTTGGTTGCGTTTACCCCTACAGCGGTAGATACACTCACGGTGGTGATTAATCGACTGAAGAAAGGACAGTCACCCATGGTTGGTGGTAAAGATCATACGACGCATCATCTCGTTTATTCGGGCTTAACGGATCGCAAAGTATGGTACGTGTTTGTCGTGATTGGTTTGTTGGGCTGTTTATTTTCCGTGGCGATGGTCAATCTTGTGATGTTGAACGCCTATCTGCCTGTAGCTTTTTTTGTTGCCTATTTTGTTTTCGTCTTTATTCTCTTGTACCGAAATACGATTAAATACAAGGCACCGCAATAAATACTGCCCCGCTTTTCTTAAATTCGCATATGTCGAATTGGAAAGTGAAATTGGGTGCTGTTTTGGTGGTAAGTGTGGCGGTAGCCGCATGCACCCAAGTCAAAGAAAAAAACACAAAAGTTCAGAGTCCCAAGGTTGTAACTGCAGCGCATTTTCAGATGCCTGAAATTCCAAATACAATGGATTTTTGCGGTCAAACGATTGATTTAACAGTTTTTGATGCGAAGGAACGTCTCGACAAGGAATTGTTGGTCAATACATATTATCACAGTTCTACCCTTCAATATTTCAAACGGGCCAATCGTTATTTTTCGACCTTGGAACGGATTCTCGAAGAAGAAAACATCCCAGAGGACATGAAGTATTTGTGTCTTATTGAAAGCGGTTTAACGCAAGCCGTTTCTCCGTCGGGAGCCAAAGGATTCTGGCAGTTTATGCCTCCTGCAGCGAAGGAATATGGACTTCAGGTGAATCGGGAAGTAGATGAGCGATTACACGTCGAAAAAAGTACCCGAGCGGCATGTGCTTATTTAAAGGATGCACACCAAAAATTTAATGACTGGGCACTCACAGCAGCGGCCTACAATAGAGGAATGGGAGGAATTCGATCGGACTTGGAAAACCAGCAAGTCGACAATTACATCGATCTTCATTTGAACCCTGAAACAGCACGTTACTTTTTCCGGATTCTCGCACTAAAACTGATTTTTGAAAATCCAGAGGCCTACAATTTTCAGTTAGACGGAATGTATTTGTACGAACCATGGCAAACCCGAAAAATGGAAGTAGACGCGTCCATCTTAGATCTCACTACATGGGCAGTTGAAAATGGAGCGAATTACCATCAATTGAAAACTCTCAACCCATGGATACTTGGGAATAGTCTCACGGTTAAAGACCAACCAATCACCATCGAATTACCCGCAAATTGAGCAAGAAAGATTTTATAGAAGTGTACGGTGCCCGCGAGCACAATTTGAAGAATATTGACGTCAAAATTCCTCGAAATCAACTCGTTGTTTTTACAGGGTTAAGCGGTAGTGGAAAATCTTCATTGGCATTTGATACCATTTTCGCAGAAGGACAACGTCGCTACATCGAAACGTTTTCAGCTTACGCACGGCAATTTCTCGGTGGGTTGGAGCGACCTGATGTCGATAAAATTGATGGGTTAAGCCCTGTGATTTCTATCGAACAAAAGACAGTGTCGCGCTCGCCTCGTTCCACGGTTGGTACGATTACCGAAATCTACGATTTTATGCGATTGCTTTTTGCCCGCGTGAGTACCGCCTATTCGTATGTGACGGAAGAAGAAATGGTCAAGTATTCCGACGAGCAAATTGTCGACTTAATCCTCGAAAATTACGCAGGAAAAAAAGTCATCGTTCTCGCTCCTAAAATCAAAGGGAGAAAAGGTCATTACCGCGAATTGTTTGAGCAAATAACCAAACTCGGCTTCACGAAAGTACGGGTGGATGGCGAATTGCAAGACATTCAAAAAGGCATGAAACTGGATCGCTACAAAATTCACGATATTGACATTGTAATCGATCGACTTGCGGTAAGTGACAAAGACCGTCAGCGTATTTATGATAGCGTTGTAACGGCGATGAAGCATGGTGGAAAGAGCATGATGATCATGGATTTCGATACCGAGGAAGTACGGCATTTCTCGCGCTCATTGATGTGTCCAACAAGTGGAATCAGTTATCCTGAGCCAGAGCCAAGTCTCTTCTCCTTTAATTCGCCTTATGGTGCCTGCAAAAGTTGTAGTGGTCTCGGAGAAGTATCAGAAGTCGATATTGAAAAGATAATTCCTGACACATCGAAAACGATTAAAAACGGAGGAATTGTTCCTTTGGGACCGTACAAACGCAAGTGGATTTTTGAACGAATCGATGCTTACCTGACACAAGAAGGCTATTCTCTCAATACAAAATTGTCCGATCTTGATGAAGATGTCATGAATGTGCTGCTGTATGGTAATGAGGGAATCGTGCGTTCAAACAAGCATTCAGACGTCGTTTTTGAAGGGATTATCAGTTTTATTACAAGGCATTCCGAGGAAAGTTCAGCCGCAATTCAACGCTGGGCGCAAAGCTTTATGAATAAGAAGGTTTGTCCTACTTGTAAGGGAACTCGGATCAAAAAAGAAGCCCATTATTTCAGAATTGGCGGAAAAAATATCGGTGATCTCGCGCAAATGGATATCGACGAATTGGCGGAATGGTTTTTAGGAATTGAAACGTATTTGTCCAAAAACAACAAACACATCGCTGTCGAAATATTAAAAGAGATCAATGCCCGATTGAGCTTTATTGTGGAAGTCGGATTGACATACCTAACCTTGCATCGATCGGCAAAAACACTTTCTGGAGGAGAAGCACAACGCATACGGTTGGCAACCCAAATAGGAAGTGAATTGATGAACGTTTTATACGTCCTGGACGAACCTTCTATTGGCTTACATCAGCGAGACAACACGCGATTGATTTCTTCATTGCAGCGATTGCGTGATACAGGAAATTCGGTGATTGTAGTCGAACATGATAAGGAAATGATCGAAGCAGCAGATTTTGTAGTAGACATCGGTCCTGGTGCTGGAGTGCACGGTGGAACAATTGTCAATGCGGCGCCTATCGGTAAAATGACCAATTTGGATTCCTTGACGAACCAATATCTGACAGGAGCACGGAAAATAGAAGTGCCAGACAGTAGACGCAAAGGCAATGGGGAGAAATTGAAGCTAAAAGGAGCGACAGGGCGCAATTTGAAAAATGTCAATCTCACGATTCCGTTGGGAACGTTTACTTGTGTTACGGGCGTTTCAGGTAGTGGAAAATCTTCGTTAATCAACCAAACCTTGTATCCAATCTTACTTGCCGAGATCTATAATGGCGTGAAGAAACCGCTTCCTTTTAAATCGATTGATGGAATCCAGCATTTGGACAAGGTTATCGAAATTGATCAAAGTCCGATTGGAAGAACCCCACGTTCGAATCCCGCGACCTATACCAAATTGTTTGATGAAATTCGTTCGTTATTTGCCAGTCTGCCAGAAGCACAAATTCGTGGGTACAAAGCGGGAAGATTTTCGTTTAACGTAGTCGGTGGTCGCTGTGAAACATGTAAAGGGGGCGGAATGAAATTAATCGAAATGAATTTCTTGCCTGACGTCTATGTCGAGTGCGAAACGTGTAATGGAAAACGCTACAACCGAGAAACACTGGAAGTCCGATTTAAAGGGAAATCCATTAGTGATGTCCTTGAAATGACGATTAGCGATGCAACGGGCTTTTTTGAAAGTATCCCGAAGATTCACCGCATTTTGGCGACTTTGAATTCGGTTGGAATGGGGTACGTGACACTGGGGCAGCCTTCCACAACACTTTCAGGAGGAGAAGCCCAACGTATTAAGTTGAGTTCGGAATTATCGAAGAAAAGTACGGGTAAAACCATGTATATTTTGGATGAACCTTCCACTGGATTGCACTTCGAAGACATAAAAATGCTGCTAGGTGTACTACAACGATTGGTGGACGAAGGAAATACCGTATTAGTTATTGAACACAATTTAGACATCGTGAAAGTGGCCGATTATATTGTCGATATCGGACCTGAAGGCGGTAAAGGTGGAGGAGAAATTGTTTGCGAAGGGACACCAGAACAAATCGTGAAGAAGGCCAAAAAATCCTCACACACTGCTCGATATTTAGAGGCGGAACTAAAGTGATGCAACCCTTTTTGCTGTTCAAGCATTGATGGAAGAAATAGTTCTATGAAAACAATTTCTATTATTGCGTTTGCTGCTTTATTTTTAGTGTTCTCTTGTAATAAGTCTGGAAACGCAACCAGTTTACAGGGGGAATGGCGATTGATCGAAGTTCTCGCAGATCCAGGTGATGGAAGTGGAATGTTTACGCCTGTTTCGAGTAATAAAACCATCGAATTCTTTTCGAATGGAACGATTGCCTCCAATGGGGAATTATGTTTTATGACTATTGAATCGAATTCACCGAGCTCAGGAACGTATGAATTGTTGGACCATACGATCTCGGCAAATTGCATTGACGCTGGAATGCCCATTACTTTCAATCAACAAGGGGATGTACTCATCGTTACGTATCCTTGCATAGAAGCGTGCCAACACAAGTACAAGAAGCAGTAGAAAGCCATCGTTGCATTTTTAACGCAAGCCAAGTCGGAACATATATCGTGATCGCCCGACGTTTTTCCCAGGGCGATTTGGAGGTAGAGCACGAGATTACCTTTACGACATGGCTTTAGAAAATGATCTAATTCAGAGTGCTCCGTTAGAATTCGTAACGACCTTTGGCTGGCGTGGCTTTGTCCCCGAAGAATAATTCACATGGCATGGATTAATTGAATTTTCAAGATTCTGCATGAAGTCCCGTTCATTTTCCTGACGCTTCATGATTACTTTTTTCTTCGCTTCCAAATCTTTCTGTGCCTCAATGCGTTCACTGTCCAAAGCATCCATACGTTCTTTACGCAGTTTTGCCAATGCTGCTGCACGTTGTTTGCGCTCCAACTCTTCCTGAATCAAGGCGGCTTCCCGTTCCAACTGAGCCGTGAGATGAGCGCCCCCTGGATGCAATTGTTCCAAAATGGCTTTCAACTCTGACTCCGTATATTCCTTGCCTTTTTTGATGGTTATCGTACTTGTTGTATATGGATTGAATGCTGTTGCGGCTAAGAGAAAACGATTGATGTCCGATCGGTCGATGCTTAAACAAAGACTGCTATTGTATATGTCGCTGTCAGGATTTTTCGGGAAATGAGCTTCGTAACCATTTTCTGTATTGTTCAAACGGACTAAGGTTTTCAGCGAATTAATCGATTGGTAAATTTTTGCACTTGTCCCTGAATTTTCCGCTAAAACAGGCAGTATTTTCTGTCCTTTGGAAAGTTCGTGAAGATAGGCATCGATATTCATCCATCCAGGTGCATTCCACGATACTTTGTACGATTGTTGTTGACCGACGACAGGGCGCAAGTTGTTTTCCGCAAATTGACTGGCGATTGAATTCGATGACAATGTCACAGGCGCAACCAAAGTAGCCCTCGTATCCTTGCGGAATTTCCCGGGTGCGTTGGCCATTTTGTCAAATTCTTTGTTGACGTTGGCTTTTTTGTTCGCGTAGTATTCTTGCAAATCATTAAATTCTTTTTGAAGTGCTTTTAGTTCTTCCGCATTCTTTTCCGCATACGCATTTTGGCGTTTTTCTGCAGCATCGTGCATTTTTTTCTGTTGTTGCGCGTAATACTTTTTCAAGAGTTCAAAATCTTGTCCATTCTTGCGTACATTGGTCAATTGCTGGTTGGCGAAATCAAGGAAAATCTTTTGTTGTGAACCTCGCAATTGTTGTGCGATTTGTCGATCGATTTCATGTAAGTTACGGTCCAATTGGTTCACATACAAATCAAAATAGGACTGTCCGTTGGGAATTTGATGTAGCGCTTGAAGACGTTCTTGAAACTGCGGTGTCGCAATGAACGTATTCGCAAATTTTTCGTCGTAAATCGCTTGAACAGAAGATGGATTGAGATAACATTTTTCCCAAATGACTGGTTCTGAACTCGCTGATGCTTCGGAAGTCATCGTATCGCTACAATCGATGTTTTTGCAATCTAGGGTTAACGCCATATCTCGAGCGAGATTGATGTCAGTAAAAACGACTTCACATTGATCTGAATAAACGCGAATGGTTGCAGGCGCTAAGGCCGAGTAATTGATGGTCGCTTGGTTGTTGGCGATTTCAGACGACGAGGTGGATTTGCCTTGTGTTACCTGGACATTAAAGGTTTGGTTTTTCGGGAGGTTGTCGAATTTGACAGGAAGATTGTACTTCGCTCCATTTTTCCCACCAACGATTGGGTTGATGGATTCAACAGGAACTTCGTCTTCGACACTCACTATATTATTGTCTGCACCGATGACAATTGATTTCCAGGTTTCTTTGATGTCGGTAGTCCCAAAAGATGCCAAGGCGTAATACAAACTGTCTTCAAGTGATTTGGAACTGCTCGTGTAATTACGGAAGGGGAGTGTTGCCTGTACTTCGTCGCGGAAACCATTGGGGACAAAATCCAAGGTGGACATTGGAACCGTTGTTAAATAATTTTCGATGGCTTTCGGTTCTATCCAATTTAATGTGCCATCGTCTGTTGGAACACCTTTCCATGCAAGCATATCACCATTGTAGTTGGCGGTTGGAATTTCGATGTGCATTGCTTTTCCGTCGGCAAATTCGAGATTTTCCTTCCCGCGTTTCGGTTGAACGTAAAGCATTCCCTCCGATTGAAGCGCATTTTTTCCGTTCATTGTGGCGAGATTATACATCACCATTTTGTCGAAGGTCAAGGCTTCAATAATCTCTAAAGTAACGGGTTCTGAAATCAAATTTCCTTTGGAATCAACAAAAGCATTTTTGGGAATGAAGATCACGCTACCATCGCGGCATTCGACCAATTCGTCATTTTTTGGATTGATGATGATCCGCTGTATTTCTGGAGAAACCCAAGTTTCCAATCCACCAATTCTTTTCGCTTTAGACGGTGTTACAACAGTTTGACGTGCGTTTCCATTGCCAAATTCAACGGCGTTGCCAATACCCGTACTAGTTTGAGAATCGGTATTTGCCATTTCTTCAAAATCACTTGCAAGAACAGTGTCCATTTCTGCGACAAAAGTGTCATTTTTCGTGACCGTGTCTGATTCTGGAACCGTTGCTACAAGTGCAGTTTCCTCCGTTTTCTCTTCGTTGTCGTCGCCACGGGTTGAAACCCAGGTAATGAGTGCTCCAATAACTATGCTCGAAAGAATGATGGGCCACTTCATCTTTGCAAGAATACTTGAACTTCCACTAACGGGAGTACGAGGTGGCGCGTATTGATGCACTTGTGCTAAAAGGGCTTTTCTGGAAATGGCTGTCACCATTAAAGCTTGCGTTTCCACAGCTTCTTTTAGTGCGGGATTGACCAACAATTCTTTTTCAAAAAGTGATTTTTCAGAAGCAGGCATGCTTCCGTCGAGGTATTGATCGATGCGTTCTATATCGTGTAATTCTGGTCTCATGCTACTGGATTTTGGAGGTGTTGAAATTCTTGCTTCGCCAATTCATGTGCTTTTTCCATGCACTTGTATTTCTGGGATTTTGCTGATTTCTCAGAGCTAAATCCCATTTCATTGGCAATTTCAGCCATGCGTTTGTTCTCAAAATAGAACAGTCGCAGCAGCGTTTTGCAACGATCCTGGATCTTTTCCAGTACCGTATCCAGTAAGCGGAGTTTTTCTTCCTTATCCGAGTCGTATTCTACGAAAGCATAGGTTTGAGCAATTTCAACATCAAGATCCACTTGATTGCGCGAAGCAATTTTTCGACTTTCATTTCTCCAGTGATTGAGGCAGATCCCCGTCAAGTACGTTGAGAATTTACTGGTCAATTGAAACGAAGGATCTTGTGTTTTTTCGAGAAGCAGTACGAGACTGTCATTGAAAATTTCGGGAACCAATATCTCGGGCGCTCCATATTTCATCAGCATCCCCTGAATCATCGGCAAGTATTTGTACAGCTCCTTGACAGGCTGTTCAACTTCCTTGCGTCGAATGCAGACGAGAATTTCTTGATCGGTCATGTGTTCGATTTACCCTTTTATGTAACACGAAGTAAAAAGGTAACCTAATTAATTGAAAAATAAGACCTGGAAATTGATAAAAATGAAAGATTCTTAGGAAGGTAAACTGTGTATCCGCAGGTGCGACAGGGGGAGGTAGGTATAAATACCTATTGTGGAAGTTGAAAAGGTTGCTGAAATTGCGGGATTCGATTCAAATACACATTTAATTAACCTAAATATTATTCAATGGAATTTCAAATTCAACTTAAGAACCTAGCTGAAAGGGTAGAACAGCAGATGAGTCAAACTGGGACAGAGGAAGCAACAAAGACAGCATTTGTTTTGCCATTTTTTCACTTATTAGGATATGATATTTTTAATCCAGCTGAGGTGGTACCCGAATTTATTGCTGATGTCGGTTTAAAAAAGGGTGAGAAGGTGGATTACGCCATTTTCCAGGAGGGAGAGCCGATTCTTATAGTTGAATGTAAGCATTGGAATGAAAACCTAGAAGGTCACAATGCTCAATTGTCACGTTATTTCCATGTTACCAAGGCACGATTCGCTTTGCTAACGAATGGTGTCGAGTATCGATTTTATTCAGATCTTGACGCAACGAATAAAATGGATGATAAACCATTTTTGGAGTTTAACATAACGCGATTAAAAGAGGCAACAATAAATGAGATTTTTAAATTTCACAAGACGAATTTCGATGTTGCTAAAATTATAACGAACGCGGGGTCTCTAAAATATATTAAGGAGATAAAAAAGGTTTTGGGACTAGAATTTGAGACGCCATCCCTGGAATTTGTGAAACACTTTGCGGGACTCGTATATCCAGGTAAATTAAGAAAAAGCGTTATTGAACAATTTGATGATTTAGTTAAACGTGCATTAAGTCAATATATTAGTGAGAGAGTGAATGATCGACTTACTTCTGCCCTTTCAAAAGAGAATGAACAACAAGAAGAGGAATTTGTCGAAGAAGAGCCTGTTTCTAAAATTGTAACTACCGAAGAAGAATTAGAAGGTTTTCAAATAGTTAAGGCGATTATTCGGAAAATCGTTCCAGCAGAACGGATTACGTATCGAGATGCGCAATCTTATTTTAGTGTTCTTCTCGATAACAATAATAGAAGACCTATTTGTAGGTTGCACTTCAATGGAACGAAAAAGTACTTAGGCCTATTAGACAGTGAACGCAACGAAACCAAACATTTGTTAGAAACGATGGATGACATTTACAAGTTTGAATCAGATCTACGCAGTTCTGCGAGAAGTTATATGGATTGAGAAAAACTCCTTACTCCTCAAACTTCTTGAAAAGCACCGAAGCGATATGTCCGCCAAACCCAAAAGTGTTGCTCATAGCGTAGGTCATTTCTTTCGCTTTTGCGGTTCCAAGCGGGAAGTCGAAATTGTCAGCGAAGTCGGGCTCTATTTCTGTGGTGTTAATTGTTGGTGGAATCATTCCTTCTTGCAGCGCCATGACACAAGCGATTCCTTCGATGGCTCCAGCGGCTCCCAATAGGTGACCAGTCATAGATTTTGTAGCAGAAATGGATAGCGATTTACGTTTTCCGAAGACGCGTTCTGCTGCGATTAATTCCGATTTGTCACCAAGCGCAGTTGATGTTGCGTGCATGTTAACGTAGTCAACATCTTCGGCAGTAATTCCCGCTTCTCGGATGGCTTCATTCATCCCTAAAACAGCACCTTCTCCTTCGGGATGCGTGCCTGTTAAGTGATACGCATCTGCGGCCATACCGCCTCCAACGATTTCACCGAAAATAGTTGCGCCACGTTTCTTTGCGTGTTCGTATTCTTCTAGAATTAAAGCACCAGCACCTTCTCCCATTACAAATCCGTCGCGCGTTACGTCGAATGGTCTTGAAGCTCCCGCGGGATCGTCATTGCGTGTCGATAAAGCTTTCGCCGAAGAGAAACCTCCAATGGCAGATTCCGTAATTGCCGCTTCTGATCCTCCAGTAACAATCATGTCGGCTTTGTCCCATTTAATGTAATTGAACGCTTCAATAATCGCTGTATTCGAGGTTGCACAAGCAGAAACGGGACAGAAATTAACGCCACGTAGACCGTATTTGATCGAAATGATACCGGAAGCAATATCTACCAAAATTCGTGGAATGAAGAATGGGGTAAAACGAGGAGTGCCATCGCCCGCGCAGTATTCTTGCATCTGATCTTGAAAGGTTTGAATCCCTCCGTTGCCCGATCCCCAAATCACACCAATGCGATTTTTATTCAAAGGCTCGAGATCGATATTGCCGTGATTCAATGCCTGTTCTACGGCGTAAAGTGCGTACAAAGAGAAGTTGTCGTATTGTCGGCGTTCCTTCACATGAAAGTGATCTTCCAAATTGAAATCTTTCAATTCGCACGCAAATTTTGCTTTGAATTTTTCCGTATCAAAATAGGTGATAGGTGCCGCTCCGCTTTTTCCGGCTTTCAAATTCGACCAAAAGTCGTTTAAATTATTTCCTAGTGGAGTCAATGCTCCAATGCCTGTAACTACAACTCTTCTCATGATGGATACATCTTTTGAGGGGATAACTTTTTTCATTTCTTCCTCCCCCTGGCCCCCTCCAAAGGGGGGAGTGAAAACCGTTTGTTATTTCAAAACGGGTTTAAAAATAGCAAAGCGTTTCAAAATCGAATGCGCGACAGGTAAGATTTACAAAAATCCTAATTCCAATTGTGCTTCTTCGCTCATCATGTCTTTGTCCCAGGGTGGATCAAAAACAATATTTACTTTACAGGATTCAAATGCCTCATGGGAAGCTACTTTGTCTTCTACTTCTTTCGGTAAAGATTCTGCCACGGGACAATTTGGCGAGGTTAAGGTCATTTCGATCGTAACGTTGTTTTCCTTGTCGATCTTGACTTCGTAAATGAGTCCCAACTCAAAAATATCTACAGGAATTTCTGGATCGTAAATAGTTTTGAGAATATCGATTACTGTAATTTCTAAATCTGCCATAATTATTGCTTAAACCGCTTTGAGCGCATCCATTTTTATCGTTCGTATCATGCTTGCCAATCCATTTGATCGGGTGGGAGAGAGGTGTTCGTGCAATCCGATTTCCGTGATGAAGTTGAGATTTGCAGCGGCAATAGCTTTCGGTGTTTCTCCATCGAAAACGCGTATTAACAAGGCGATAATTCCTTTTGTGATAATTGCATCAGAATCTGCAGTGAAGTGCATTTTATCCCCTTCCTGATAACTGTGCAGCCACACGCGCGACTGACATCCTTCGATGAGACGATTTTCCGTTTTGTATTGCTCCTCAATGAGCGGAAGTTCTTTTCCCAATTCAATGATGTATTCGTATTTGTCCATCCAGTCATCGTAAATGGCAAACTC
>JBNKGN010000037.1:0-16184 GCA_050289845.1 Crocinitomicaceae bacterium
CCACTGCCAGATCGATCATTGCGGGATCAAATTCCTTCGCTTTGGCGGTTCTACCTACGCGTCCACTGTATTTTTCACAGGCATGTGTCGCAATGGCCACCTCACGATTTTTCGGGCAATTGGGGTAGCGTTCACGGATCGCTTTGGAGAATTCGGCAATGTATTTTTTGTCTTGTTCGGCACGTAAAATTGCCGCTTTTTCATTTTTAATTAAGCGTGCTTCTGCATCAGCTGCACATTCTTTTTCTGCTTTCTCGATCGCGGCGGCTTCCACGTATTGTCCCCGTCGCTCAAAACGTTTCCTTCTTCGGTTCCATTCAAAGACAACCCCACAATATGCCGAATATTTCTTGGAGCGACGCGTCATTGCCGCATTTCCAGGCTTCAAAAACGCCAAATTAACGAAAGGAGAACATGAAAAGCAGGTGCCACGGTGTTTTTCAGACTCAGCAACGTAGGCCTGCCCGAGCGCAATGGATTTGTGACATTTGGAACATTTAAGGGATTCCCTTTTGGTGAGAAAGATGTTTTGGGTGGTTTGCATTGGTTGTTCTCTATAAATAGGGGTTTTCTAATAGTCATGCATCGACAATTTTCCGCTAAGAAAATAAAATATGTCTTCAATACGGTTAGACAAGGTGAAAATTAACCCTTTTCTGATTATGTATTGCTAGATAGAACTAGGAGCGACGACTGAGAGAAGGCCGCTTTTCCTTTTCTTTCAAACTAACGTAACATTTTGTCGAAATATCCATTATAAACAGTATGCTATACGAGTTTTCAACAAAGGACTATGTTAATATATTCTACTGCGCGTTTTTACGCAAATGAAAAAAATTAAATTTGTAGTGTCTTTACAAAAATTGTAAAGGACTTGGCGAGTGACATTGTTCACCCAATCGCATTGCCTGAAGGTACATACCTCACTTACGTAGTGGGGCTTTTTTATGCCCGCTCTATAATCTGTCAAATTTCTTTTTTAACCGTGCTTCGATTCTCTATCGACTGAGTATGTCGTTATCAACAAATAGTCTGGCTTTACTGGATCAATGCCAAAACCTGTGGATTAGGCATTGATCCCTTTCCAGCGTTGAGGAGAGCCTGAAAAGCTTAATAATTTGGCTGATAGTTCTTCGCGTAATTCCATATTCATTATTTCCTCCAAAATTCCAATTTAATCAATGACGAATAACATTTGATTTTTAGCACGTAGGTAAATTCTACCATTTGGTTTTTGACAAACTTTAATCTCATTTGTCATGAAGCGAGTTCCTTCAGGATATTTCTATCTAAAATCTTAAGTGATTCACCAACTAAATTGGTTGTAACAACTTGACCCTTTGCTGGTCGAATTCTTAATCTATATGTTTCAGGGGCTCTAAAGCTTTCACAAATCACATCATTATAAACATTTCCAACCTCCATAAAACATTATTAATTCTTTGATTTAAACAACTCACTCAACGTACTTAGCACAGGACCAAACTGTGTTCTTGCATTTTTAAAGCCTTCTATTTTATTCAAATTAAATTGAACATATTCAAAATCCTTACTAACATCATTTACAATTTTATAAACGAGATATAACTCACCTCGTGCACTAGGGTAACCCTCGTCGATTAAGTCTGAACCTGAAAAAATTCTCGGCCCATTCGGACTTAAACTGTAAACTTTGGATGTTGGATTATCTCCCTTTCCATGTAATACTAGAAATTTCGCACCGACATTTTCGGGGCTCATTTCTATAGATCCATTTCGTGTTCCAGTTCTGAAATTGTATAGTTTATTTGCTAAAATCCAATCCAAATGGGCTTGCGACTTGTAGTATCCTATAATGACTGTTGTCTCATCTGGGATCAGTTTTTTTCCATTAATGTATTCAGGAAATGGTTCTTGGAGCTTGTCAGGATTCTCATTCTCATGAATTCGATATGTTTGAGATGACATACGCTCTCTTTGTGACGCTCGGTTCAATAAATTGTCGACAACCTTATCAATGAAGGATGAAATGTTCTTCACTCCTCTTGTTTCGTCCGAAGGATTCACAGCAAAAGCACCCAAACCTGGCACTACTTCATGAAATCCATTGTATTCTTTTGATTCGGTTCCAGGATATAAAACATACGCACCACTCGTTCTTCTGATAGCGTCTCTATATGCGTGCATTTTTAAAAGGTCTGGGTTTTTATATATCCCTTTTCTTTCCTCCTCTTCTTCTTCATTTAGATCTTCCTCAGCAACCTTTGTGTTAACAGTAAATTGAGATACTTTGTATTTTGCATCAAAGTGGATGTGGACAATTTCTTCGAACTTTTCTGCATCTTTTTCTTTTAAATGCTCAGGCCAGAATGTTATAGTATAATCGGGTCTTAGTGTTGTAGACCATGAGCCTGCTTTTCGATCTTCGTATTTAGTTCCTCCTCCAAAGGACCTGTTATAGGAATATTTAATGTTTAATGTTCTTGTTCCAAAATTACATTTACCTGAAAGTGCAACGTTATAGCCAGACTTTAGAATTAAATTAATTCCATTCTTATCTAGTTTAAATAAATTGTCAATGTCTTCATCGTTTGCCTGCAATTGATGTAAACCAAACTTCTCCTTGAATAAATCATAAAGCGTAAAAAACAACCAATACTCATATAAAGTGGCAATATCTCGCTTACCGCCTTCATATACATCATTACCTCCAGACCAAATCATTTTGGCAGCAAGGTCAAACATTAACCATGCCCTTAGAACTTCTCGGTAACCACTTCTACGTTGTAAAACAGGGCTATTTAACGCAAGTGTTGTAGGCCGCGAAATATCTTTAAAAAATTCATGGCTTAATTGTCCATCAAGAATAGAACGTAATGATTTTGCTTCCTTTTCTTCTCTACTATCTTTTGCAAATAGTTCAACACATTTCTCTACAAAATCCAAAAATTGATTCAATACATATTTAACAAATCTATTTTCAGCATTATCAACCGTATCTGTCTTCTTAGATGTTGCTATTCTCCTTGGGACGGAAGATAGTCCTACGGTTCTTAACGAATGATTTGCAGACAATTCTACTCTATTACCCTTCGATACTAATTGTCTAGTCTCATTGGATTTAAACCTTCTAACTCTACGAACATCAATTTCTTCAACCTCTTCTTTCCAATCGGTTTTGGGCGAAGCAATAATTCTTGAAACCGCTTCATTAAACTCCTTTGAGTCAACTACAGAACGTACGAAACAAAACCTTTGATAGAGTGTCTTGCTGTCAGTTTGATAATCAATTTCAAAGTTTTGAGAAACAGGCGTTCCAGATTGCAACAACAAATCCGTGCTTTTGGATGTAATATCCTCTAGCATTTTTCTATAATTTACTCGGTAACTCTTGTCTAATTTAGTATCAAATTTTGTAGCTAGAACCTCAATTTTTATTCGCGTTTCAACTAAAGGTTCGGCAACACTATATACAAATAAAGTCAAAGTACCAACGTATATATTAGGTATTATTCTTCCCCTATTCTCCTCTCTTTTTGATTTTGTAACAACCCCCTTAATTGTCGATCTTAACCGATAGTCTTTTGGTAATTGATACTCATACGTATTTCCCTCTAATATCTGCACTTCGGCCTCGCCATTCTCACTAGCATCGTTTTCGTCAATTAAATACAACGAATGCTCTCTTTCTGAAAAAATTTCAAAATCAAATTGCTGTCCTTTGAGGACAACTCTAATTGTTGTATCCGTTATTGCACTTGTCATTATGCTTCTGCGTAGCTGGCAAAACCATTATCCATTGCGTTTGCATACATTCGGATAACCTTTTCAAAAGAAAGTTTGTAGACGATATTTGATTCTGCTTTAATGTCCAACCCATCTTTATTTTGAACGTATGTGTCCCATTTTGTATTATCTGTCAAACAAAGCTTACCTAATTTTTCTAGTACAGGGAGCAGTTTAGACCTTGAACCATGTAGTTTAGGTAACATTTTCTGCATAATAGCAATGTCTAACTTATCTTCCATGGATAACGCACTATCCACTTTATTCAAATTATTCAATAATGATGAAATCTCTGAAGCACTTCGATATCCGAATTCCGCCCCGAGTTTTTTTAACTCTCCAAAAAACTTAAGTAATTCCTTTTGATTAGCCTCGCTCAAAGGTTCAGTGTTTTTGCCATTCGATAAGCTAACAAAGTCTATTCCCATCGATGCCCCTTTTGATTTTAATTTTGACAAATCAATAATTGGGTCACTTTTTAAGAATGTTTCCATCTCTAGTTCAGTTACTCTGAACTCTATTACGTTCGCTCTATCAAGTACTTTTGGGCTAAACATATAAGTAGATTCGTCAATGTTAACTGTTCCAATTATGTATAAGTTCTTAGGCCAAGAAATTTGTTGTGGCACGTCCTTTCCATAACCATCTTTTCTATTTGCACCCGAATACAGTTTGGCTGTTTCTCCGGATTCCATAATGCTTAAAAAGTCTGCAAAGTATCTTTCCACATGACTTAAATTCATTTCGTCTAAGATGATAAAGTGTGGTAAATCACTTTCTTCGGCGCGCATTATTAACTCTAATACTTTGCTGTCGGGGTGAATGTACGTTTCTTGATTCAGTCCATCTGGATAACCTAATAGTGGCTCTCTATTCGTCCAATCAGCTCCTACGGGCACAATTTCATATTGGTCTTCTGTTCCAGATAACCAATAAGTAAAGCTTTGTGCTAGCTTCGTTTTTCCTGAACCTGTGAGACCAGTTAATATTAAAAATGGTTTAGTCTGCAGCGATGCAACAAGTCGCTTTAATAAAGTATTATTAAATGACAATCCTGATTCCCTCACATCATTTATCAAACCGTCAATTCTAAACTCTGAACCGGAATTTATAGACGAAACTAATTTATGACTGAACATATAATTACTTTCGACTTTTTGAATTGAAAATTCAGGAAATCTATTTTGTATAAAAAACACAAAATTGGTAAGGTCTAAGCGACTATCAGTATCAAATGTCCATTCCGTAGATAAGTAGACAAACTGATTATTGCTATCTATGTAAATAGGATCACTAAAGTACCTAGGTCTGCCTCCTTGAGAAAGTTCCTCTTCACTTAAAACATTAGATGATTTTTTGAAGATACTTGTCAATTTAATCTCTTGGTCACGGATTGAAAAGAAAGATTGATCTTGATTTTGATTTTGAATTGTATATTCCTCCAAGAAGGAACTGCTGAAATTATTGTATTGAATTAAAAATTCAATTACACCTTTAACGAAATGACCAATTCGATTAGATCGTGTAATAAAGGGTATTTTAGAAATATAAGCTTTTTCTATGTGAGAATAAACGTCTCTATTTCTACAAAGTTCAAAAATTAATTTGCCCAGAATTGCTGAACTTGCATCGGGAACATTAATGATTTTTAATAGAACTGAACTGAAAAAATCAGATGTGCTTCTCAATCTGAAACTTCCCTCAGTACCATTTACAAAAGATTTCGCAGATACTGTCAACTCTGGATTACTGAATACAGAAAAGGCAATGCTTTCTGAATAGGCATCCAAGCCTAATTCATCGCGATTAAATGTATTATTTACTATTGCACTTCCGAGTTCTTCTGTAGATTTCCCACGCTTGTAATTATCAAATATAATAATATGGTCATGTAACTTTAAAGCCAACTCTTTAACGCAAACTGCATACAATAAATATTGGCTAGGAACAATTACCTGATTACTATCAACTTCAAATTGAATTGAATGCTTGTTCACACTTTTTACGTTCGGTAATTGACTTAATAAATTAATAGTGATGTCGTCAAATGAAATTTCTGGCCAAAGCTCAATTTCTCTAAACTTATTTTGTAAGTCAACTGCTAATTCAGAATAGTTATATAACATAGTCAAGAATTTGTAATTTTATTTGAGCCGCCAACGTTTTCACTACAGGAACTGATACACTGTTCCCAAATTGCTTGTAGGCCTGATTATCAGACACTACAATTTCAAAACCTTTTTCAACGGGATAACCTTGTAATTTTGCGGCTTCTATCGGGTGTAATTTTCTTGGGTTTTTTCCTTTTTGTTCAATCATAATTTCACTGCCATCCTTATAATACCTAGCAGAGATTGTACTTGTATATGGGCTTTTAGAATTAAACATTGAAAAACCAAATCCATTTCCCTTCGCTTTGTGTTGTTCAAGTCTCCTCAAATGACCCGCATACAATCTGTCAGAAATAGTATATTTTTCATCAACCTTTTTCATTAGAATATCACCCAATTTTACTTGCTGAAATGAATCTAAAAGTTCTTCTTCATCGAAAATGGGCCTGTTTTCTTCGTCAAGGCCAAGAGGAAACTTAAAATTAGTCGGTGCTTTTTCTCCTTTTCTCCATGCGACAATAAAAATTCGCTCACGATTTTGCGGAACACCAAAATACTTTGAGTTTAGAACCTTAGAATCTACGACATAATCCATCTCTTCAAGTATTCTAAGTATTGTTGCTAATGTCCTTCCTTTGTCATGTGTTCTAAGTCCCTTCACATTTTCCAGCAACAAAACCTTGGGTGGATAGCCCGCTTTTATTTTGCTGTCAATTATTTCCGCCATTTTAAAGAACAATGTACCTCTAGTGTCTTCAAACCCCTTCTTTAAGCCTGCATGAGAAAATGGTTGACATGGAAAACCAGCACAAAGCACATCAAAGTCAGGCATTTTCTCTGGATTTACATCATTTATATCTTCGTTCCAACTTCCATTCTTAAATAACTTAGGACTAATTTTCTTGTAATTGTGTTCATATGTAATTCGTGCAAACTTATCCCATTCACTTGCAAAAACACATTCTCCTCCGGCCTCATGCATTGCTAAATGGAAGCCTCCAATACCTGCAAAAAGATCAATAAATTTGAACCTATTCTTCTTACTTTTTTTCATTTAATAATTCTCTTACTTCAGTGTTTAACAATTCTGAAATCTTATATAATGTTTCTAAACTAGGCT
Organism: Crocinitomicaceae bacterium; assembly: GCA_050289845.1. Lineage (GTDB taxonomy): Bacteria > Bacteroidota > Bacteroidia > Flavobacteriales_D > Crocinitomicaceae > UBA4466. The sequence continues at coordinate 6,997 of JBNKGN010000037.1, forward strand.
GCCTCCTATTCTGTGCATAAGCATTTACCATATTGTAACTTTTGCCCAACTTCTCAGCCAACCACGTTTGTTTAATTCCCTTTTCTTCTAGAACTTCTTTGATTCGATTCATGAATAAAATTTGAAGTTTCTAAAGTAGTTATTTTGCATTTATATATCACGTCGTTCCCTATTTAAAGTGCACACTGTATGGTTTTAAATATAAAAACTAGACTTATTTCAACAAAAAGCCACTCCAAGAAGAAACCCAACAATAACACTTTGACAAACGCACGTAAGGGTCTGTAGTCGCCATTATCCGCATAGATACATATCGTAACGTTATTCGCTTACATTATTTGGTTTATTTTTACCAAAAACCACCGGATGAAACAGATTTTCGCGCTTCTGCTTGTTTACGTTTTTTTGATCACAAATTCTTGTAACAACAGTAAAATAAGTTTAGGTAGGAAACATCATCATACGCCTTCTGAGGAGGTTAACGTTAAAGAAAGCAATCCCAATTCCGCTCAAGTAGTACCTGAAAAAACGATTGATGTACCCACAATAGTTAAAGAAAAAAACACCATCGAAGATGTCGCGATTCAGCAAATGGATCAGGTTCTGGATGAAAAGTCAAGCGAAAAACTTCATCAAAACATTGACCGTGTAAAGACTAAAATTGAATCTAAGAAGAATAGAAAAAAGAACACGAAAAAGAAGGAGAAAAAAGAGCGCGATGCAAAGGCGCTAATTTTTTTTGGTACCATATTAATCTTGGCAGGTGCAGCAGCGGTGTTTGTTGCCATCAAAGAAATTGAAAATAACAGTGGGTCAGCAGTAGGATGTTTAACATCCCTTTTTATCGGGGCATTGATAGTTCTGTTAGGAGTCGTTCTGGGCATTGTTGGACTAACCCTGATAATAACAGGCATTACTGTTTTTGCCAAGAAATAAGCTTTTTTACTTCCCGATACAAAACTTAGCAAAGATATTCCCCAACAAATCATCCGTGGAAATATCCCCGGTGATGGTGCCGAGTTCAAACATTGCCTGGCGAATGTCCATCGCAATAAAGTCACCTGTAATACCCGTTTCGAGTCCTTCGTTGGCTTTTTGGAGGGCCTCAGCGGTTTTCAGAAGGGCATCGTAATGACGGGCGTTGGAGACAATGGTTTCTTCGGCAAGATTAAAATCGCCTTTAACCGAAGCGACGATGCGTTCTTTCAAGTCGGCAATGTTGTGTCCTTCTTTGGCAGAAATTTGCAACGCTGTGCCTTCGTACGTCGCTACGTCGGATTTATTGATCGCGAAAAGAATGTTTTTATCGGGGTATTGTACTTTCAACTCTTCTACCCAACTGCGTGTCGTTTCGACTTCCTTAGGGTTGGTGCCGTCGGCCATACACAAAACAACAGTGGCTTTGCGAATCATGTCTTTCGAACGCTCAATTCCCATGGCTTCGATTTCTTCGGCTCCTTCTCGGATGCCCGCCGTGTCAATCAAGCGAAATAAAATGCCGTCAATATTGAGGGTTTCTTCGATGACATCACGCGTGGTTCCTGCGATGTTGCTAACAATCGCGCGATCATCACCCAAAAGCTGATTGAGCAAGGTGCTCTTCCCTGTATTCGGTGCTCCAACAATTGCCACGGGAACCCCATTTTTAATGGCATTTCCCAATTCAAAGGAAGTCGCCAGACGCTGAATGTACTTCAAAACGTCTTCTACCAATTGTTTTAATTCGGTGCGGTCGGCAAATTCCACATCTTCTTCTGCGAAATCCAATTCCAACTCCACCAACGAGGCAAAATGAATGAGTTTTTCACGCAAATCTTTCAATTCACTGGAAAAACCTCCGCGCAATTGTTTCAAAGCAATTCCGTGCGCACTTTTCGACTGCGAAGCGATCAAATCGGCCACTGCTTCTGCTTGGGAAAGGTCCATTTTTCCGTTTAAAAAGGCGCGTTGCGTAAACTCACCTGCTTGTGCCATGCGACAACCACTCGATAGCAATAATTGAATGATTTGCTGTTGAATGTAGGGCGAACCATGACAGGTAATTTCAGCGCTTTCTTCCCCGGTAAAGCTTCTCCCTTGTGCAAAAACGGTCACGAGAACCTCATCAATCATCGTACCGTTGGGCGTGTGGATAGTTCCAAAATGAGCCGTATGCGTTGCCTTCCCTTCCAGTGATTTGGAGAAAATTTTCGACACAACAGCGTAGGACTCAGGTCCAGAAACGCGAATCATTCCGATGGCTCCGATGCCGTTGGGTGTTGCTAATGCGCAAATTGTATCGTTGGAAAGTATCATGCCCCAAAAGTAACGCTTGTTACATTGATTTTGCCCAACCTTTCCTAAATTTCCTTCAAAAACAGGACCATGAGCACTTCATTTATTGTCATCATCAGCGTGATTGTTCTTCATTTTGTTGTTGGGATCGGATATTTAATTTACAAAATGAGCAAAAAATAAAGCCTCCTGCTAAAAAACAGAAGGCTTTGAAAGATGTGAAAACGTTTTTATTGAATTACAATCCGCTTTGTTTGGGTTGCTCCATTGATCGTCACACGCAACAAATACAATCCCGCAGGAAGATTTTCTACTTGATAACTTGTTGCCTGTGGATCAAATGATTTTACCAAGCGTCCGTTTACGGTGATTAGTGCTACACTTTCAAGGGGCATTTCCGATTGAATGGCAAACGTATTTTTTACAGGGTTGGGAGAGACATTGAAGCTCGCAAAATTCTCTTCAGATACCGCACCACAGATTTCTACCGTAATCGTTTCCGTAGCCGTTCCTGAACAACCATTGCCATCCGTAAACGTGTAGGTAATTGTGTGCGTTCCTACACCGGCTGTTGCTGGATCAAACACCCCTCCTACGACACCTGTTCCTGTATACGTCCCATTCGCAGGAACACCTCCAGTTAAAGTGAAAAAAGGATCGATCGTACACACATTCGCGAATGCATTCAAGCTTACTTGTGGCGAAGCAAGAACGGTAATCGGTTCCGTAACACTTCCTGAGCATCCAAGACCATCGGTATATGTGTACGTGATATTTGTAGTTCCTACGCCCAGCGCTGTTGGGTCAAACGTTGCTCCACCAGTAACACCAATTCCCGAATAGGTTCCAGTTGCAGGAGATCCACCAACAAGTGTAATATTTCCACCGCCATAACACACATCCGCAAAAGGCTGTTGTAAAACGGACGGAGTTGCGTTAATAACGAGATCGGTGCCATTATCTGATCCAACTGTTACGGGATTGTCCGAAACCACACGAATGCGATAACCGCTTCCCGCTGGTGTTGCACCAGGAACAATAGATACAATTTGACCCGTGTTCGCTGTAGAACTCAAGGTTCCAATCACTGTTGGGGCCGCGAACGAACCTGTTGCATCAGACAGTTGCGCTGAATAGCTATTCCCCGCGTTAAACGTTCCTATCGAAGTGAAATCCACTGGAATCGTCGTTGGATTTCCTTCGCACCAAGAACCTGGAACAATGTTCGTTGTGGTCGCAATACTATTGGATACACCTCCAGAAGTTCCTTCGATTAAAACTTCATCTATCGAGAACGCTGGATCCAAACCGCCACCACCATTTTGCCATTTGAAACGAATTTTAAATGCGGAAACGTTGTTCCATGCAGGCAATGAAACGGTCTCCTGTGTCCACGAAGACGTGTTCACATAATTTGTTCCTGTTCCTATCCAAGTCACCCCTCCATCTACAGAGTACTCTAATGTCCCAAAGGAAACATTGGTCTGACCTGCACATAAATACCAAAAAGACACCGTAACATTCGTATATGTTGATGCGTTAATTGCTGTGGTAAGTTCCGTGTTCTGATTTGAAGCTGAACCCGTATCGAAATTTGCATTACATACACTTAACCCACCACAGACTGTTTGATTGGTAATGTGCATATACGTTGATTGCGGACCATTGGTAAATGATCCCGGTTGGTTGGGTGTATCAGGTATCAATCCCGAAAAACCGAGAAAGGCATTATTTACAACCCAGTTGTTGGAACCCGAACCAGTGTTTAACGTCCAGTTTCCTCCTCCAGATTCGAAATTATCCTGAAATAAGGTGGTTTGTGAAAATGACGCCGAAGCGAATGCAAGGAATGTTCCTAGCGAGAGTAGTAGTTTTTTCATAGCGTGTAAATTAGTGGGTTAAATGTAGAGTGATTTCGGTTCAATTCCAAATAATCCACTGTAAATAGGTTGGTTATCTCTTTGTTTTAAAGAAGTCTTGAAGGATGTTTTGGCATTCCGCCTCCATGATTCCGTAAATTACCTCCGTTTTTGGGTGGTATAAATCTCCTTTGGTACTTGCGCCGCGTTTTTCATCACGTGCACCAACGACCACTTTATCAATTTGCGACCAGTACAACGCACCTCCACACATCACACATGGCTCAAGCGTCACGTAAAGCGTACATCCCTTGAGGTATTTTCCTCCCAAATAACCTGCCGCAGCTGTAATTGCTTGCATTTCTGCATGTGCAGTAACGTCCGTTAATTGTTCGGTAAGATTGTGCGAACGGGCGATAATTGTTTGGTTAGCTACAACTACTGCACCAACGGGGACTTCTCCAAGAGCGGCTGCTTTTTCTGCTTCCTGGAAGGCTTGTTTCATAAAATAGGCATCGTCAAAAGGGGCAATCATTCGTACGTTTTTGACGAAGTTACCAATTAATGTTTACGACGCAATTCCACAAATCCATGCCCTTCGAATGTTTCCTCTTGAAGATCCACAGCGGAGTAGCGATAAAAATACGTTCCTTCCGTAGCTGGATTTCCACTTATAGTTCCGTCCCATTTAAATTGTGGATCGTCGGATTCGAAAACCAGATTTCCCCAGCGATTGACAATTTGAATTTCAAACCGAATCATATTCGCTATTTGAACTTCGAAAACGTCGTTGATTTCATCGTTGTCAGGTGTAAATACGTTGGGAACTTGAATGGTGCCAGGAAAAAACACTTCTGGCGCAACAACTAATATGGTTGTGTAGGCTGTGTCCGAACAACCGCCCTGATTCGCAACGAGCATAACATTGTACAAACCAGGCATGTCATATACCGTATTTTGCGTACTCGTAGTGTTGCTATTGGCTCCTTGTCCATTTCCAAAATCCCAAACGTAAGTGTTCGCGTTTTGACTTCCATTCGTAAACGTTACTGCAAGAGGGGCTTCTCCTGTGGTTGGGTTTGCCGTGAAGTTGGCCAACGGAGGGTTGCTGACGGTGACTTCCATGGAGTCGTATTGATAACAACCCGCGGATTCAATCGAAAGATAATACCATCCCGGTGAGAGGTTTTGAAAAACGGAAGCATTGATTTGATTGGGGTTTCCCGCTCCAGGTCCATTCCAGGTATATATTGGAGGATCGTTAAATGTTCCTGAGGTCATCGCTGAAACATACCCATTATTTGACCCACAAGCCGTAGGTCCCATCAGGATGGAATCAATCGTCCAATCCATCGGAATGACATCGATATATACAGAATCTGTTGCCGTACAGCCGTTATTCGATGTAACATCGACGTAATACCACCCCGTGGTTTGCGGTGAAATGGTAGCGTTGGGACTTCCGGTGTTCCAGAGAAAATCAACAGGAGAAAGATTACTTGTTGCTGTGACATCTTCTGCTTCATTCGGGCAAAACGTGAGGTTCGGCCCAGCCTCTACTGTAATTGTTTCCACCGCAACATTAATCGTATCCGTGACCGTACATACCTCTTGAAAGGTGATGTCATCAATCGCAAAATCATTTCCTGAAATCGCTGTGTTTTGATTGATAATACAAATATCTGCTGTTGTGTTGGATCCTGAATTCCAGGTTGCATTGAACTGCACCCAATCACAACCCGTTGGCGTTACAGAAAACATATTTCCGAGTGTGGCTCCGTTGATAGAAAACTGTAATTGTGCCACATTCAAATCGTTCAAAGCATTGGTTGCCCAGGAGGAAAAAAGATAATCGGTATTTGGAATGACATTGATCGTTTGACACCAAACAGACACAGGGGTTCCGGCACCATTTACGACCATCATATTACCACTTCCCGATGTATGATCGCCACAAGGGGTAAAATTCGAATGCGATAACGACGGTGACGTCGAAATATCATAGGTTCCTTCAAAAGACAGCGTTCCCCAGGTGCCTCCCGTTCCCTGAACATACCCTGACGTAAACCCAGTATTTCCACTCTCGAAATCACCATTAACCACGATATTGTTCCCTACCATGCCCGTTTGCACAGCGTATGTTCCTGCAGCGTTGACATTCAGCGTCGGTGTCGTTCCTCCGGTCGACCACAAATAATAATCGTAGTTAAATCCATTGGATGCATCTAAAACCAAAGATTGACCTGAACACAAAACGGTATCATTTCCGAGATCGACAGGAATTTCCGTCCAAAAAGAACACTGTGCCTTCGCCTCAAAACTACTCGATAAAAAGACCAATAATCCTCCAATAAAAACACGCTTCATCATGTACTATACGTTTTAGTAATAAAACCACACAACCCCCATCTAAATCGTTTTAGTTGGTTAATGCGTAGAGTAGACGAAAATACCATTAATTCCGTTGCGTACCCCCATAACCTTCGCAATGAAAAACGTGTCTTTCATAGACAAATACCTGTTTGAAAAATACCCCAACTCGGGTTTAAGAACTTCGGAAATCTCTTACATTTGAACCATGACAAAGCGCCCTGCCCTTCTTCAAAAAGGAGATCGTATTGAAATCCTGGCTCCTGCAAAAGCGATTGACGCAGAATGTGTTGAATTTGCTCAAAAACAACTTGAAAATTGCGGTTTTAACGTAACTATTGCGACGCATTGCCTGGGGCAGCACCATTATTTCTCGGGAACGGTGGACGAACGAAGCGCCGATTTTCAACGCGCAATAAACGATCCAGAAGTACAGGCGATTCTCTGTGCCCGTGGAGGCTACGGTTGCGTGCAATTTGTAGATGGATTGGATTGGTCCGCCTTTTTAGAACAACCAAAATGGCTCATTGGTTTTAGTGATATTACGGTATTTCACCAGCGTTTACAGCAATTAGGCGTTGCAAGTATCCATGGCACCATGCCTCTCAATTTCGCGGAGAACAGTTCGGAAGCACTGGACACCTTAATCGCATCTATCACTGAAGACCACTATACCATCGAAGTAAACGCGGCACCGAACAACCTAGAAGGGAAGGCAGATGGTCTGCTGATCGGCGGAAACTTTTCCATAATCTACAGTTTGCTGGGAACAAATGGTCAACCCGATTACACCAACACGATCTTGTACATAGAAGATGTGGGCGAACCGCTCTACTCCATCGATCGGATGTTCTTCAGCTTAAAAAAAGCAGGAATTCTCGACCAAATAAAAGGGTTGATTGTTGGTGGCATGACCGCATTAAAAGATTCCGAAATTCCCTTTGGAAAAACATATCAGGAAATTGTATTATCACACGTTAGCACCTTAGGGATTCCTGTATGTTTTGACTTCCCAGCGGGACACATTGATGACAATCGTGCATTACGCCTCGGCAGTTCGGTACAATTGGAAATCACCAATAAAAAAACCTTCCTTCGATTTATAAAATAACGATGCGAGACGTTCGCGTAATCCCGTTATATTGTACTGCAGCAACGTACGTTCCTGTAGGAAGATCAACAAGGTCCAAACCAGCCTCCCCTACTTTCCACGTGCCGACGTAGGTTCCACTAATCGAATAAATTTGGCAATCTGCTCCATTGGGCGCATCTACGTGTACGGGACCGCTAGTGGGATTTGGATAAACGGAAACTTCACACAAAGAACGTTCTACACAATCGGCTCTTTTTTGGGCAAATAACTTGATTTCGTTGTCGGTTGACTGTGCTGAAACAGCGAGCGTTGTTCCGAGGAACACGCTGAAAATTAAAACTTTCATGGGTTGGAGATTTACAGTTCTACCTTACTAACGCACCTATTCCCTATTTGTTACGCGATTTAGCACCTTATTTAAATGGAGTCTAAATAAGCACAAACTTTCCTTACTAACTGAACGAACTGTTAAATTTGTAAAACAATTTTTCTAAGAAAAACAACAAAATGAGTAAATCAGCGATTCTCAAGTCTTCAATTGCGAAAAAATGGTGGATGGCTCTCACGGGTCTTTTTCTCTGCCTTTTCCTCGTAGGACACTTGTTAGGAAACCTCCAATTGATTTTTATCACTGGGGAAGAAGGACAAAGTGCTTTTAATGAATATGCGTACTTCATGACGCACAATCCCTTTATTAAGATTTTGTCGTACGTGACGTACATCTCGATTTTATTCCATGCAGTGGATGGAATTTTATTGACGATTCAAAACAAAAAGGCGCGTCCTGTAGCGTATGCTTACAACAAGCCGAGCGCGAATAGTTCAACACCTTCACGTTATATGGCTGTTTTAGGATCTGCCATTTTGATTTTCATCGTGCTTCACATGTCAAGCTTCTGGGGAAGAATGCACTTTTCGGACATGCCGTTACAGAAAATTGAACGCATTACAGAAACAGGTGGTATCAGCGACACGAATTCTTACTACACGACCTTAACTGGAAATAACTTCCCGCTATATGCCTTCGAGAAAGATGAAAAAACGGGAGAATCCCGCTTGGAAATCCGTAACGAAACAGAAATTTATGACAACGCGAGCAAGTTGACAATTGGAGAAGGTTATAAGGATCTTCATTCTGTAACAATGGCGTTTTTCGGACACGACAAAACCAAAGAAGCAGACGAAAAAGGAAATGAGTATGCATTAATCGCTGTACTTATTTACGTGCTTTCCATGGTTGTTTTATCTTTCCACTTATGGCACGGATTCGCTTCTGCTTTCCAAACGCTTGGATTGAACAACGAGAAATACACGCCATTAATTTCAGGATTCGGAAAGGTGTTTTCCGTAGTGGTTCCATTGCTTTTCGCAGTGATTCCAGTTATTATTTTCCTGACCAAATAGAACTTAGAAATACTTGAAATTATGTCAGTATTAGATGCAAAAATTCCAGAGGGTCCAATCAAGGACAAGTGGACCAATCACAAGAATAAAATTAATCTGGTAAACCCAGCCAACAAACGATCGATTGATATCATCGTTGTAGGAACTGGTTTGGCCGGAGGTTCCGCAGCTGCTTCACTTGCAGAAAT